>PSRN01000184.1 GCA_003176075.1 Bdellovibrio sp. | reverse complement strand
GTGGGCGGCGGAGCCGCCACGGGAATGGGGTGACCTGTGATTCACGGCCTTTCACAAATACGTAAAACCTTATTCACCGTACAGAACATCTACGCCTGCGGACAACGTGCCGGTAAAGGACCTGGCCCGGGGATTGCTCATTCAATTATTGGGAATGTCAGCTGAGACCTATTTGACCTGTCAGGGGGAAGCTCATGAGGAAGCTTACTGTTCGTCGCGCCTCTTCAATTTTGGGAACAAGTCTGGGACTTTTCCTTGTCATGGTTTCATCGCAAAACTGTAGTAACGCCAATTTTTCACAAGATCCCAACTCATCCGCTGGAACCGAGCAAGGAACCGGGACAGGAACCGGCACGGTCACCGGTACAGGCGGTGGAAACGGGACAGGCCAGATCGGCGGCAATGGCAATAACGGCACCGGCACCGGATCAGGTTTTATCGGCGGCAACGGCAACGGCGGGACTGTCGTCATTGCCGGCAATACAGTTCCAGTGGGGACAGGGATCGTGGGTTCCAATCCCGGGTCTGGTGTTTTAATTCCTGTCGATAGTCAGGGAAATCCACTGGCGACGGGCAGCAGCTCGGTGACTGGCGCCCCCCCCACAACCGGAACCGGCAACGTTGGAACGGGCGGTACCACCGGAACCGGCAACGTCGGAACTGGCGGAACCACCGGAACCGGGACCAGCGCCTTGCCTCCCACCACCACCACGGGTGGCGGCAATACAGCCTGCCACAACTTTGTCTCGGTGGCCCTGCCCTTGAAGATTTTGATTATGCTCGACGACTCCGGCTCGACCATCGATACGGATCCGCAACGCCAATTCCGTAGTGCCGTGATCAACGGGATGTTGCAGAACTATTCATCCAAGACAAACTTCTCCTGGAATCTGAGTTTTTTCCAAAACGATACGGCCCAAACCTTGATTCCTCTGAATAGCCCGCAAAATCCGGTCTTCAGTGACGCCGCCACGATGTCCGCGGCGGTCAACACCTGGAACACCTCAACTTTGGACGGCGGGGACACCCCCTACGCCCTGGCCCTGAACTTGATCGACAAGGCCATTGTCACTGATCCCGGCTTTTCCGATCCGAATGTGAACTACGCGATCGTTCTTATCTCGGACGGAATGCCGAACCCGGCCCTTGATGACGTGGTTCTCACCACCGCCGTCAATACGCTTGTTAACCTGAAACAAACACACATCACCTTCAGCACCGTGTTCTTCAACAACTGTCTGAACAATACGACTAATCCAGGAAGTCTAGGAACCATCGGCAACTGCGGAAGCCCCACTGATGACCGAGCCGCCATCGCCCGACTGCAGGCCATGGCCCAGGTCGGCGGCGGGCAATTCGCCAACACGATCGCCGAGGGTTCAAACATCAATTTGGCGAATGTGCTGACCGTGCCTCCGGCGGTTTGCAAATAGCGGCCGCTCAGACGGCTCACGCGGCCTTGCTGAGCCCTTCGCCGAATTTCTTGTCGATTTGAACGCCGAGGCTCATCAAAAACTTGTGCGGCATTTCCGCTCCGGCAAAGATAAAAACAAAATGATTCAATAGTTCAGTGACCTCCTCTTTCCGTTTAATAACGATGGAGGTTTCACGGATTTCGCTCACCTGGGACTCGAACCAAATGGTGACAAGTCCCTGTTTTTCCATGGCTCGAATGGTTTTTTCGTTGTCCTCATTGCAGCGATCAAAGCTTTGGCTGCGCACCAGAAGGTGCACTTTGTTCTTCCACTTGGCGGCTCCAAGCATCTGCGCGGCTTCAACGCCGGCATTTCCGCCTCCCACCACAACGACGTGTTGTCCCTGGTATTGCTCCGGGTCGATCAGATTGAAAGTCACCTTTGAAAGGCTTTCGCCGGGAACCCCGAGACGACGGGGAGATCCCCGGACCCCCATGGCCAAAATCACTTTTTTCGCGGTGACCGTGCCCTGGCTGGTTTCCACCTCAAAGATTTTTCCAACCCTCTTGAGGGCCTTAAATCCCGTCTTTTCTTTGATTTTCAGACCGGTCTTTTTCCGGGTATCCTCCCAATAAGCGATGAGTTCTTCTTTGCTGAACTTATTGGACGGAAACTTTTTCGTACCGACAATGGGAAGTGAAAAGGGCTGGCTCATCACCACTTTCTGCCTCGGAAAATTCGCGACCGTTCCGCCGAAACTGTTCTGCTCCACGCAAAGATATGATTTTTTGGCGGCGATAGCGCTCAGACTGGCAGCCAATCCAGCGGGTCCAGCTCCGACAATCAGTAGGTCAAATTGCGCTTTCTCGTCGGCCAGGTTCGCAAGCGCGTGTCCAGCCGCCAGCGCCCCTTGCTTGATGGCGTTGCGGATCAGCCCCATGCCGCCCAGCTCACCCGCAATATAGAGTCCCGGAACATTCGTCTCATAGTTGGACGACAAGTGCGGAATATCCATGCCCCTGGTCTTTGTCCCGAAGACAAGACTGATCGCATCGGTCGGACAAGCGATCTCGCATTCGCCGTGCCCCACGCACTTTGCGGGGTTCACCAATACAGCTTTGCGATGGATCATCTGAAGAATATCCCCCTCTGGACAGACCTTGGTGCAGTTTCCACACCCCGCGCACAGGGCCGGGTCAATATCCGGATGCAATGAAATCGGCTCATGGGTTTGAGTGCGAATCGCCTTTTCAATCATCTTCTTGGCGTGCGCGGTTTGACGACCGCTCTTCACCATGCGGCGGAAGGTGAAAAAACCGACCAGGACCAATCCAACAAGAACGGTGTGATTCAGCAAGAACTCCAACAAGTCGAGGTTTCGCAAAGCGTGGGCAGCGAAGCTGCCACGGGTAGAGTATGCCATAGTTGGATGGCTTATCGGCATGGGCGGTCCGGACTTAAAAGGTGCCAGGCCGTGTTTCTTGTCAGATCATGTCATCAATTCAAGTCATCAAGGCTTGCGTTATTAAAGCTTGCCGGATGCCGAGCCGCATCCAGAAACAGGGCCTGGCACCAAATACTGCACTAGATGTAGCGAGTGGTTTCGAGAAGCAGCGAGCAGACCTCGGAGACATACAGGCGCGCTGCGGAACGCTGAGCCTTGATAAAGGGCTTGCGGTCCTCGAATTCCATCTCTTCCGACGATAAAAATGGCACAGCCCCCCGCTGGATCAATTCCACCATCAGCTCCTTTCGAAAATCGTCAAAGATAAGCCCCAACAACTCGTCCGAGACCTGCGCGTTTTCAGAATCGCTCAAGCCCTTGACCATCTTAACGAAGGCCGGATTTCCTTCCTCTAAAATCCGCGCCGCGAATTTCGCCCAAAAAAGGTTGGTTGAAATCTCAAAACTTTTCTGCCCAAAAAAACTGGCGTGTGTCTCGTCCGCGGTTGCATCGCGAATCGAAAAATCACTTTCGAGACCCATTCTGTGCTTGGCGCTGGCGGCGAACCTTCGCTCGGCGTTCCCCTGGTCAGGGACAAAGGCGTCCCGAAAACGTTCCTTGTTGCGGGTAAGAACAAGAAAGTCGACGATCTGCAAGAACAGCTGGTCCGTGAGCAAGAAGGCGCGCGCGAAAGGATCATTGAGAGGGTGGTGAATCCTGAAATCCTTGTCCTCATAAAGAAAAAAGATGGGCGTTTCAGCGAAATCCCGCTTGCTCCGCAAGTAGCAATAAGAGGAATAGAGATCCTCACTGCCTTCGGTTTCTTTTTCACATTTGTAGAAGATGATATAGAGAGGTTTGCGTTGGCCGATCGAGCGCAGATAATCAAGGACGTTGGGGGCGTAGCTCAACACCACGTCGGGGAATACTGTTTCTATTTGCTTGAATTCATCCTTGTGGGTCGTGATCACCCCGGCTCGCTCTTTGACACCAACCATGCCTTCGCCCCCCCATAAATATCGTCCGTGGCGGCCTTGCCGCCCTATCGCCCTGCGCCACCCCCACGCATAAGACCCCACCATAAGAGTGGGGCCTTGTCTATTCTCTTACAGAGCGATTTTCGTGAAGAGCTCGAACTGCACGTTGTCGGTCGACACCTTAGTCGGTCCATCAGACAACAGGCCCTTGGCGAAAACCGGAAGATAAACTCGAGGTCCGATGGAAAAATTCGAACTCAAGATAAAGTCAGCCATGGGATAGACATCAATTCCCGCGGCAGATCGTTTATCTCTGAACCACTCAACCTGGGTGTGTTGACCCACGCCCACTGAAAGCCAGCCATTCATGCGCTTCGTGAGTTCCGTCCAGTCGTCGATATAATAGGCTGTCTCAGTACCAATATACCTGTCTTGATAAACATAGGTCGGAACAAATGCGTTTAGGAGATCCACACGATTGGCAAAAGCGGTGTCAGATATCAGCCAGTAGCGGGTCTTCTTTAAGTTCCCTTTTGCCTGTGAGCCAGTGCTGACCGGGAAACTCTGGCGGATCTGCCCAAACACAGTGGTGCTGTAGTCTTTGTAAATGGGATGTTGGAAAGTGAGGAAGGGGTCTCCGGCAGCGTAGCGCGTTTTCGTGTTATCGCCGAATGTGTCTCCATCCGTGACTGCCGTGGCGTAGAAAGCCCAGTCGTTCACATTTCGCAGACCCACAAAGTATTCATTGTGTAGCTCAAACTGACGCCCGACAGGATCGACAACCTCTCGAACCCGTCCCGAATCGCCCCATGATTTGATTCCCAGCATAAGCGAGTTGTTGCCAAACGTCGGCGCCTGCACTGATGAAAACGGGGTCTCCAACGTCGAAGCTTGATCTTGCGCTGACGCGCACAAGCCAATGAAATGCGCTGCCACAAGGCCAGGCACCAAAACAGATCTAATAGATCTTGATAGGACACTCATGAATTTCCTCCTAAGTTTAGAAACATATTGGTTTAGTGACACATTAAGTCGCATAGAACATTATGAATCACAAGGGGCTAACTGTAAAAAATTTGGGCAGAGACGCATTTTGCACGACACGTGACAATGCAGTTTGGAAAAACTTCCGTTGATTTTTTCTAAAACCAATATGACCGAACTGGCGCTCTTACGGAGCCTCTTCTTTGACCACGGCTGGGTCGCCCCCTTGGACCTAATCTTGCAAATATTTCAAGCCGGCTGGAGGCCCGAAATGAAGGTAATACAAGGTTTGACGGCAATGGGACTGTGCTTTGTCACCGCAACTCTCCTAGTGATCGGGTGTAATAACGCAAATTTCACCACTGGCACAGGCGATGGACGAGTGATCCCGCCCAGCCCAACATGTACTGCCAAGAATGTGGCTGCGATCGTCGAGCCCACCAAGATTTTGTTCTTGGTTGACACTTCGGGCTCCAATGCACAGAGCACCAACAATACCTGCGCCAATGGTGTTGGACTTTGCCCGGATCCCGCCACCGATCCGCAAAAAGTCTTTCGCTACAATGCCATCAGCAACTTCGTGCAAACGTACCAAAACAAAGCCAATTTTCAGTGGAGTTTCATCACCTTTTCCAACGACTCAGGAAGGGCTTTTGTCAACCCTGGCAACCCGCAATTGGCGGTTTTCGTTTCCAACCCCTCGGTAATGCAAACAGATCTGACCGTCTTTAAGGCATCCACAGACTTCGGGGATACACCTTACCGAGTGGCTTTCAACATGGCCGGACAGGCCATCGCCAACGACCACGCCGCTGCCAGCACCGACCCCAACACCAACTACTTTGTGATCATGCTCACCGACGGTTACCCCACCGATTACTATTCGTCGGGATACCAAGTGCAGACGGACGCGGTCTTAAGCGATGTGGGGCAACTGATCAATACTGTCCCAGGACACGTCATGCTGAGTACGGTCTATTATGGAGCCAACGATCCTTTGGCGCTCGGATTGCTGCAATCCATGGCCAACACAGGACAAGGGCAGTTCGCGAACGTCACAAGCGCCTACTCCACATTCACCATCAACGACGTCATCCCCGGGAGTTACAACGGCTGCCCTTAATCGAGCGCCAAGAGCAACGCCCCCCAAACTCCTTGGATGAGGAGCTGGGGCTTAGGGAAAATCGGTTTGCGAGAGACCACAATTTATTCAATCGATTTTACAAATCGTTTTATTCCTGGTAAGTTCTTAAAATTACTTATGATTGAAAGATCATTTAAGCCACTCCTGGCGTCACGACTGACTGAAACATCACCTTTGATTCAAGTCCTTGTTGGGCCTCGACAAGTGGGCAAAACAACTGCAATTCGCCAGATTCTTGACCGTCGAGGGCTCTACTTTACCGCGGATTCGCCAGTGCCACTCGATTCGCAGGAGATTGAGCGCCTGTGGGAGCAGGTTTCAGGAATGCACGACCCCGTGCTGGCGATCGATGAAATTCAGAAGATCAGGGGGTGGTCAGAAACGGTTAAGAAACTTTGGGATACGAAATCAAAACCAATTCGCCTTTTGCTCTCCGGTTCCGCGGCAATCTCCATCGAAAAAGATCTTAGGGAAAGTTTGGCTGGCCGGTACGAGCTGATAAGAGTCGAACACTGGAATTTTTCAGAAGCCCATCGTGCGTTTGCTTTGACCATTGACGAGTTTCTCGAATTTGGCTGCTATCCAGGCTCCATTCCTTTCATTAAAGATCGTGAACGTTGGTCCTCCTATATCAAGGATTCAATCGTTGAGCCAGCGATTGGCCGTGATATCCTTCAGCTCCATCCAATCGAGAATCCTGCATTACTCAGACAGCTTTTCAGCGTTTGTGTAGGCCATCCTTCCCAAGTCATTTCGCTCAATAAGCTTCAGGGTCAACTTCAAGATCGCGGAGCACTTTCCACTTTGCAGAACTACCTCGATCTTTTGGGGCTAGGGTTCTTGGTCAGTGGAATTCAAAAATATTCACAAAACGCCATCCGAACTCGGCAAAGCCCCGCAAAATTGATCGTCCATGATAATGCGCTTATTCGCGCCTTTGAACGCCCCGTTGGATCACGACCAAAGCCAGCGCGTTTTGGATTCTATCTTGAGAATGCGGTGGCGGCGCGATTTATCGAAGCGGGATGGGATACATTTTATTGGAAAGATCGAGACTTGGAAGTTGATCTTGTTGTTCTTGGCCCGCACGGGGAAAAATGGGCTATCGAAGTGAAAATGAGTTCCCCATCTGACCAAGAACTTCGCGGACTGACTCAGTTTTGTCGCCGGCATCCGGAATTTGAGCCTTGTCTCGTTTGCTATCAGGCGTGCTCCAAAAGCGATATTCGTATTCTTGAACTCGACACAATTCTTTCGCTGCATCGATGGCGGTGATTCTTACGAAGCACTCTTGAGTTGGAAATTTCGCTGAAGAAAACTGTGTCACCGCGGCAAAGTTCCCGAAAGGACAGAGGAAATCAGGGCGATTTGCCGGCCTTCACAAAAAGAGCCAAACGAAGAACAAATCAATCTCCAAGATTTTATTTTCATGACGTAGGACTCGCAATATGAGTCAGTGGCCACTGCGGGCATTGGGGCGAGCGTCGGGCAACGTCATTGTTTGACGGCCCCCGCTCTGTCGGTCACCATCGGTACTCATGCTTCGCACCTTTTTGAAAATCGTAGGGGCTTCTATCTTGATCATTCTCCTTGCCGTAGGGACGGCTGTTCAATTCCTCCCGCGGCTGGCCTGGAGCTGGGTCGCGGATAAAGCACACGAGTTTGGCGTGACTCTTCATCGACCGACGATTTCCTGGCAGTGGCTGGGGGGCCTCCGCTTTTCGCTGCGGCTGCAGGAGCTGGAAGCGGATTTTGTAGTGGATAGAGCTATGGATAAACCGATGGATAAAGCGGTGAATAAAACGGTGGATGCGGTCAAAGGCCATCTCCGTCTGCCGTCGGCGCAGGTGACCGTCGATCTTACGGGTTATCGGGACAAGAATTTAGTGATCGTTGACGAACTCGTGCTGCGGGACCTGGAGGGGCAAGTTCAATTGGAACTGAAGAGCGAAAAATCCGAAGGGAGGAAAAGTTCCGAGCCCTTCACCGTGCCTCGCTTGGACGCCTTCGCCATGGACCTTCCCGCGCCGCCAGTCCAGCTGCAGTTGAGCCGCCTTGAATTCACGACGAAGAACCTGCAAATGGCGGTGAAGATGACACACGTCGCAGCTTCGCCGCCGACGCTCAGGTCGCCCGATCAGACTCTCCAAGCCGATGCCTCCTGGGAGTCGCTGCAACTACGAGCCAAAGGAAGCGCTCTGTCGCAATCCTTGGCCTCAGAGGCCCAACTGCAAATTAAGAACTTCAATATGGAGGCCAATACCACAACGACGAATTTCGCCATATCGAAAGCCGACCTGACGATCGCCGCGCAAGGAAAGTCGCGTCCTCCCACCGGCGCCAAAATCCCCACCGATTGGACGGGACAGGCCGATATAAAATGGCAACGATGGCAAGCAAAAGTGAAGTCCGACCAAAGAAATCCCGTCGAATGGACTGGCGGAACGGGGTCGGTTGGAGCCCAACTCCTTTCCCCAGGTCCGCGGCTGAAGGTGGAACTCCACGATCTGCAAGGGGGACCCAGCGGGGGCGGCGACGAGACAAGTCGGCGCCTTCGGCACCTCCGCAACGCCACGGGTGTGGAATTGCGACATCCCGTGACTCTGGTCGCTGAAATTCGTCCCGTCGTCGAAGGCTCCGATCTGAAACTCCACCTCGAACTGCAAGCTCCTGAACTCGCGCAAGCGCGCGGCGAAATCAAAACAGCGCGCAACCTCTCCCGCTGGCAAGATGAGTTGAGGGGCGATTTGAACTTCGATCTTAAGGGAGAACTCTTAGGCCTGCTGTCCGCGGACTGGCCCGCGAATCTCACGGGACGCATTCGCGGCACTCTGCGGTTTCAAAAAGAAGGCTCGCTGGTTAAAAATATTGCGGCGCAAATCTCAGCGCCTTGGTTAAGCGCCCAAATCGCCGGCCAAGGTGACCCCGAAAAAAAGGACGCTGATTTCTCGGGCTTTTTGGTTTTGCGGCTGCCCAAGGCGGGAGTACGGTTGCAAGGCAAAAAAATCAGTGGCGAAGTCCGTTGGCCGCTCAAGGTCTTGCTGCGAGGGCAGGAGCGTCTTTTTGTTGAAACGCAACTGGAGTTGCGAGAGTTTTCGTTCGAGGATCCTTCGCTTGCCGTTATCGGAGCGAACGGCAGCGTTCTGATCTCGCAATCCTGGGCCGTTCGCCATGGCGTTTGGGAGTTGTCGCCTTCGATTTCTTGGAACCCCTTCAACCGTATTGTCGTCGATTCGATGGCCGACCTGGACAAAGACCAGAAATCTTTGGTCATTGCCAAGCTGAAAATCGGTCAGCGGGAGTTTGGTCCCTTGCGGCTCATCGCCTCGTTCCGGCAAAATCTGCTCTCCGTTCCGAGCTGGACGCTGCAATGTCAGCAAGGTCAACTGCAAGGGTTGCTTCTGGCTGATCTGCATTTGGACCGCCCGCGCGCCGGCTTTGCACTTCGCGCCGTGGATCTCAACCTCGCCAAGATTTTGCCACCCGATTTCCTGCGGGGACGAAAGATCCAACCTGACTTGACGAGTTTCAATTTGACGGTCGATTTGGATGTGATGAACGATTTGGCTTTGGGGTCATTCGACTGGCTGCAAATGACGCCCGGGCAAGTTTACAACGTTTTGGATTTGCTCGACCCCCTGGCGGAAAAGCCCGCCTTCAATCAGGCGCGAACACTGCTTTCATCGGCCTACCCCACTCGCGTGCAGACCGATCTGCGGGGGCATGTCGCGGACTTTGTCATTGCGACAAACTTAATCAATATTCCCCCCATTGAGAACGTTTCCATCGCCCCCTACCTTGCCAAATTTCACGAGGATTTGTATGCCTCAAAGCTGATGAAGAAACTTCTGCAAGTGAAGGAGTCCGTCCATGAATCCGTCCAAAGAAATGCGACTCACTACCCTACTCACCACTCTACTCGCCACCCTCATCACAATGGGCGTGACCGGCTGCGCGCCGAAGGTCTATGTGGTTGATCGGACCACTCTGCTGGAGGAAGAGGCCGGCGGCACTTGGCCGGATCTCGAAGCGCAATGGAAGCGATCGCAGGTGAAAAACGCGCCTTCCTCCGACCTTCACAGTGAGGCCTCCGCCCGACAAAAAAGGCTCACGCGCGTGTTGGAGCCCGATGCGGCTCCGCTCAATGAAGAAAACAAAGGAAGCAAGAGATGATCACGCCCTTTCTTCTGAGTCGAACGTTAGGCGTGACTTTGGCGCTGCTGCTCGCCCTCCCCATTCGCATTTTTGCGACCACCATCGTGCAGGAGCGCGAAGCCAAACTCGAACGATTCCTTATTCCAGAACGGCTCACCTTTGGACCGGAAGACACTTATCAAGGTTCGCGCCAACCCCAACGACACCGCATCCTCTACACGCACAAGGCTCACCTCGCACCCAGCGTTCAGCTATTGGATTTGAATCAAAGAGTGCAAAAGGATTTGGGAAGCCGGTTTCGCGACAGCGAAAGTCCGGCGGTGAGTCCAGACGAGTCGCGCATTCTTTTTCGCCGTTTAAGTGTTCGAGCTGAGGGGGAAATCTGTTGGGTCAAGGAGGTTGATGGAACTCCCGAATGCCTCGCTTCGCCGGAAGGGGAAAAAACCTCCCCATTTTGGCTGGGCTCTGGCGAAATCGGCTATCTCCGGCGTCCCCGCAACTCGGACGAGCGGGAACTGCGTATTGCCAATCTAGCGACACGGCAAGACCAGGTGTTTCACCTCGGATCGATTGTCGAGCCACAGGGAAGCCCACAGGGAAATGAAGTTCTTTTTGTGGGCGGCTCGGAGCTTGTCCTATGGAATCGACAAACGCAAAAAGAGTGTCGCGCCGGACTGGCCTGGCCAGGTGCCATGGCCTTCCCCCGCTTTGATCAAAGCGGTGAGTTTATCGTTTTTTCGCTTCATCTGGCGGACTCCAACGAGGACGGAAAAATCGATATCAAGGATCGAGCCGTTATCGGCAAAGTCCCACGCTCGGCGCTGTGTGGAGGACAGGCCCTGCAACCTGAAGTCCTCACCTCGCTGCAATACAACTGCAGTCATCCGCGCCTCTCAAAGGTCTTGGATATGACTTGCGCTTACGAGGGTTCGCTGGATTTGTACCAGGCTCCGGCTGAAGGATTGGTGCCGGCCCATTGGAAGGAACAAGAACTTTTGCGCGCCGTTGATGCGGCTCGCACGCCGGAGGAACGTTTGTTTGGGCTGTGGACAATGCAAAAAAGAGCTCCACAAGCGTTGTCTCAATTGATGAGTCGGATTTGGGTGCAGTTCTTAATCATGCGCGACGACGTGGCGGCGAAGTCCTGGCTTGAGCTGGCGCAGGCGGAACTTAAAATGCCGAACTCCGAACGTCAGCTCTGGGAGCAAATGTTCGCGGTGGGAATCCTGCGCAAGTCGGAACCTCCAGGGGCCTTGACGCTTTCTCTCCGCCAACAGCTGGAGCAGCAGCTGCAAAAGGTCCGCCGCTCGCCAGCCAGTCTGCTGCGGCGGCTGGTGGAGGTGCGAATTCATTGGCTTCTCGGCGATACCAATCATTTGCAACAAGCGCAAAAGGAGCTTTTGCAAGCGGTGAAAGAATCGGCAAGCTCCTATCCGCAAATCTTGCTGGCCGCTCTGGAGTGGGAGGATCTGCAAACGCCCACGCTGCCCGAGCTGTCGCTGCAAGAATTCCTGGTGCACAACCTACCGGTGTCCTCTCCAGAAGCGCTGCCGCTCTGGGTTCGATCGCTCGAGCGCCTGGAAGTCCGCCCTCTCGCCGAGCGCCGGCAAGTGATCCAGCACATGATTGATCGTCTGTCCGCGGGAAAGACGGGTGCCGTGTCCAAACTGCTTCAAATGGAGCTGCTGGCTCTCAATGTCAGTGAAGGTCAAGCGAATGCCTATCTGAACTTTGACCGTGAGTTCTCCAAATTGCGCAATGATGCACGTGGCTCTGCGGAGGTGCCGAAGGCACCGACTTGGCTATTCGCCGCCCACGCTCCACAGCTTCTGCGGGCCGTGGGCTACCGGGCGATTCATCTGTGGACGCAAGCTGATCGCCTGCAGGAGATTCAGTATGTCACCACCAATTTGCTCAAATATATTCCGTCGCCGAGTTTCGAGTGGACGGCGGCGCGGGATTACTTTATCACCAGCAACTTCGACCGCGCCTATGAAACCGAAGGACAAAACAAACCCATCGCGGCGCTGGGGCATTTTTATGGCTCCTTGACTTTGACGGACGACTTGGAAGCACACTGGGGATACCTGCGCAACATGGTCAGCGCCGGACGCGCGGCCCAGTTGAAACCGCAACTGGATGCGCTGGTGAGTTCTCATTTCATTGAGAAAAACGAGCCACGAGTGCGCATCATGAGCGAGCTGGCGCAAAAAAGCGTGGGCGGCGCCGCCCTGACGGAGGCGCAAATCGATGACTTCCTCACCCGCCTGCAAGCGACGGATGGGGGTTCTCATCCCATGGCGCTTTTCCTGGACGCGGAACTGCGCCTTGAAAAACTTCTGATGAAACCGTGGGGTTCCACCTCCGAGCAAGTTGAAGAAAGCGACAAGATTCACCGTAACTTGATTTTGGCTCTCGACGGATCTTTGGATAACCGGCGGCTTACGGCGGCCATCCAACAAAACATGGCGCTCCTCTATTCCCACACCACCCAGTGGGGGGCCGCGCAGAGGGCTTGGACCCAGCGACTCAAGTATCCTTTTACCAATTCCGCCGATGAAGGAGTGGCCCGCTGGTTCCAAGCACAAAGTTTGTTTCACTTGGGAGAATATTCGCAAGCTCTTAATGCACTCTCCTCGGTCACCGCCATTCCTGCGGCCTGGCGTGGGGCGCTGGAGCATCGACGGGCTTTTTACGCGACACTCGCGGGAGACGCTGCAACCGCCAAAGCCGCCGCTGAAAAGGCGGTGGAGCACAGCCCGCAACTCTCTGAACACAACGGACAAACCGCGCTGTTTTTGCTGGCTCACGCCAAGTGGGCGCTGAAAATGAACGACCAGGCCTTCGCCGATTTTGCGAAACTTTGGAGGGCGCTTCAGGACAAAGGGGGAGAAAAACTTCCCCAGACGCCATCGGCTTTTCATCCCCGGCGGCTTCAGATCCTGACGACCGGCTATTTGGCGCAATTGGCGCCGTCGACCGAGCTGAAGAAGTTGTGGAACGAGCGCCGCCTGCAGGCCTTGGGCACGTCGATGGAGGAGGCCAAGAGCCTCGGCCTGGCTTCGGACGCCTTCTTTGAAGACCGGTTGAAGAGCCTGCTTGCGGCTTGGGAAAACGGCAGGGCGCTCAGTCCGGAAGATCTGCAAAGATTTTTCGCCGATCTTGATTCTTACCGCAACGAAGCCGGGGTTGTCGCCTCGGTCCCCTGGTTTGAGTCGTTGCACGGCCTCATGCTGCTGGATCTGATGGGTCCGGAAAAGCTCACTCGTGAAAGCAAGGATGAGGTCTATCGGCGCATCGATCTTTTTATGGCGTCAGCCAATAAGACGCCTTACCCCTCGCCGCTGCTCAATTCGCAAGTTCTGCGGCTGCGCTCCACTCGTTATGCCTCGGAACGGGGCGGGCGGCTCGCTCCCACCGATAAGGATTTTTACAACGGGCTTTTGACGAGCGATCTTATGAAGAAGCTGCGGGGTGAATCGCCGGCCTTGGGCCAACGAACCGAAGACTGGCTGGCCTTTTTGGCGACTCGCATGTGAAGCGAAACTCGCCTACTCTATGAAAATTTCTACTTCTCCATGGGGATAAAGTGAAAACTTGAATTCGCCCTCGGCGGTCAGCTCGTAAGAAAAGTCTGTAGTGACCTCGAGACTGAGGCTTTTGGCGTTTCGCTTGCAGCGGAACTCTTATGGTATGCCTAATTGGTAGAAGCAAATAAGCAACTGAGCCTCTCCGATCTCTTTGCTCCAATTCATAATCGCTGATTTCCCCAGCTAAAGCTGATTTGATCTTGGAATCAATCAAACGCATCGTTCTGATCCTCCGCATCTCTTGGTGTTCTCCCGGGTAATAAGAACCAATGGCCGTTTTCAATTCCTTTCGCAAGTCAGCCATGCCTGTTATACCCTCAGGGAAGTCAAAATCAATACCCCGATCTTTTAGGCTGGGCTCAATGTGCAGGCGAAAAATGTTTTGGAAAGCAAGTTGAGTGAGCTGTTTAACTGACTCGTCCTTAACCTGGTCGAACTGCCGGGAAAATTTGGCGTCGTGATCTTGTTGGACCTGCCGCCTTATCTCCGAAATAAAATAAAAAACAGGGCGGAGTGACGGTTCACCTTCCAAAAAAAGACTTCTTACCGGAGGAACACGATCATCGCACTTGCGTAAATCTAAAGTCCGACCTTCTTTTTTGCATCCTCGGCATATTCGGAACCAAAAAGATTGAGGATGAGATCGACCAGATTCATCTTTTTCTCTCGAAGATTTCCAATAGCAGACACATTGATATACTCATTGTTGAAAATTTCGATAAGTTGTTCGTAAGAAAACGGTTTCTTTTTATGAACCCGCTGAAGATCTTCATAGTCTTTGCCAAGTCCCCGATCAAGTTTGCTGATTGCAAGATCGTATTGGTCTAAATACCAAACTCTTAGTTTCTCAGCAGGGAAGTCCTCGGAATGGCACCGATTTCGATATCCGTCAGGAGGTGAAAATATCCCTCTTGAGGAAAGGTACAAGTCCAAACCCAGAGTGTCTGCCTCATCCTCAAAAATTGCCTTGAAGTCTGGATCTATCGGGCCATCGACGTCTACGTCGTTTGTTTCTTTGATAACTTCATAGCCAAGAATTGCAGATGCGCCACCGATAATATAGACATCCAACTTCTTTTTGAGCCGTTTATCAACGCGGGTAAAGAGTTCCTTTAATTGTTCTTTGGTGACTTGGCCCATTTTGCCCATCTGCGCATGTGATCTTCGACTGTCCCGCGCACTTTTAAATTCCACTTTAACGCAAGATGATTTTTTTCAAATAATTCTGGAAAGCCAGTTTTGTTTGTCGTCAACAAGAACTCTGTTTGAGGGTTCTTGGCTGCCGTTAACAAATCCAGAAGGCGACCAAAACGAGGATGACGTCTAAAGACATTTGCCATTTCGACGAAGTAACCGAGAGTGTTAACCTGATTGGCTTCAAATCCTTTGGCGGCAAGTCTGAGGGGATTTACTCTCGTGGCGCTTTTTACGAGTAAGAACGGAACGAACGCTTCATAGGCGCCATCTTCTCTCGCTTTGAGAAGCGATTCTTTGACGGTATCTTCAAATGAAAGGTTGCCACCTTTCGAATGGGCAACGGGTACCCCAAAGCGGGCCAAGCTTGCCAGTACGTTATCTTCCGTTTTTGCAGGAATAAATTCGACTTCGAAGTGCATGGCTTTGGCCACGACCTTCAAATTATCAAGCCTCATATTGTGGCTCTTGACGGCAGAGTGAAGGGCTTGACGACTGACACCAGTTACTGCTTGGAGGTGAGTTAGGTTTTGCGATTGTAATTTAGAGAAAAACTCTGTTGCTCTCATATGAGAAGAATACCTACTTTTAAGTGTAAAGACAACTTTACACTTCATATATCGGTAACTATATAGAATAACTTCTGTATTTTGATAAAGTCGAAATTGAATACCGCGAACCTTTGACTCAAATTGGAACTATTTATTCAAGAAGGGCTTCGGCCAAGAAGAGACCGACCGCAGAAACCGAAAGTCAAGTTGCCGAAATTTTGAAGAAGCCTTCTTATTGGTTGGCGCCGCAATTGATCCACGCCTTGATGTCGGCCTCCGCATTCGGCGGCAAATTGAGGCTCTGGCTATGGCTGGCGTAGGGCGGCTGGCAATTCGAAACGCCGCCAAAATTTGACGAGTTGTAATCCGCGAAAAGAATTCCCATCAGATAAGACAATTCGGGGTGCTGGGGCACGACCCGCTTCACGTTGGCGCACTGGCTGGGATTGCTCGGAGACTGAACCGTTGCAAGAAGACCATTGTAAGCGGTGTCCGCCGAAGTCATATCCAAATTCGTTTGCGAGGACGATCCTGAGCCCTGGTGACAGTTCACGCATGTGATAAAGTTATTGTTCGAAAACAGGGTCCGCAAAGTTGTGGTACAGCTTCCATCACTCGTCGATCCGCTCCCCGCCCCCGAGCATGCGGCAAGAATCAGCAGCGGACCGGCGACAGTCAGTCCGACCATCCACTGGGTCGTCGTATTTTTCGTCATAAGGTCAATTTAATCACGAATTGAATAATATTTGATCGCCCAGGAAACAGGACGGAAGAAAAGGTTTCTATTTCTGGACTTCGGGACAGTCACACCAATTGAAAATGGTAGCAGTGCCGTCAGGGGACGAATCGTCTAAAACCAAGGTCCTGAAGCCACCGACTCTGATGAACCATGGACAGCTTCATTGGCGAGTGATAAAGAATTTCTTGATGAGCCGAAATCCTATCATGAGAGAGCTTCGCCGGGCCTGGCGTCTCGCCGAACAAGAACTCAATCCATCACCTCTTGATTCTGCGGAGGTGCCGAAGGCACCGACTTGGGATTTGGAGCTGCAACGCCGATCGCTGCTGAAGCATGCCGCGGCAGTTGGACTATTGCTCCCCGCGGGCTCCTTGCTATCTGCCTGCTCCCATAAAACCGTTCAACCATCGGGCCGAGCGAACTCAAAAAGCAATGGCGATGTTGTAATTATTGGTGCTGGCATCGCCGGGTTGACAGCCGCTTACGAACTTGGCAAATCAGGAATTTCATGTCGAATTTTTGAAGCTTCCAATCGCCTCGGCGGGCGCATGTACACGCTTGAGAATTTTAACTCAGACGGCATGACTTGTGACCTGGGTGGCGAGCTGATTGACACCGATCACACCGAATTGAGGGGTCTTTGCAAAGAGCTCCATGTGCCGGTCGGTGCCTTTGCCAGCGAGGATCAGGGCCGTACGCCCAACCTCTATTATTTTGATGGACGATATCGCACGAATCACGAATTGGTGGAGGCAGCAAAAAAAATCGTGCCACGGTTCGAAGTGGACAAGGCGAAACCGGCCTCCTGGTGGGATCAACAAACACTGGCGCAATACTTAAAATCACTGCCTATGGACCCATGGGTTCTACGTTTTTTTCAGGTCGCCTATGCCTCTGAATATGGGCTCGACGCCGAAGAGTTGAGCGCGCTGAATTTTCTTTGGATGTTCGAATTGAAGGACCCGTCTGTGTTTTCGCCTTACGGTGAAAGTGATGAGACCTTTCGCATTATTGGTGGCAATATTCAATTGATGAGAGTTCTAGCGAAGGCCATTGAAAGTCAAGGCTCCCGTATTTTGCTTAACCGTCCGATGATCCGAATCAACGAAAAGGATTCCGACCTTCAATTGGACTTCGACAGTCCGAGCGGGACTCAGACTGTGCATGCTGACCGGGTGATCCTCACGTTGCCATTTTCAGTTCTGCGGAATATTGAAGGTGTGAACAAACTGAATCTCCATCCATTGAAATCGCAGATGATTCAGGAAATGTCGAACGGGAATAACAGCAAAATCATATTGGGTTTCTCCGATCGCTATTGGCATCGCGAGATGCATCAAGGAAAGCACCGCGCGCCCGCATCAACAGGATATTTTTTCACGGACCTTCCGATCCAAACAGGGTGGGATTGCAGTCGCTTGCAATCTGGAAAGAGCGGAATCCTTTGCAGTTACTCCGGGGGGTCCGATGCCTTGTCCCTTCGCCAGCGAAAAATTTCTGACGTTCTAGCAGGGTTGGATCGAGTCTTTCCGGGAGTGCGAAAAATCTACGACGGAAATAGCGCCGCCATGGACTGGATCAGTTCGCCATTGAGCCGAGGGTCTTACATGGCTTTTCGTCCAGGGCAATCCACCCGCTTCGGCAAGATCGCCGGGAAACCCGAGCTGGGTGGAAAACTTCTTTTTGCTGGTGAACACACAGCCCGAAAATCGGCGGGTTTTATGAACGGCGCCTGCGTTTCGGGTCTGGACGCGGCCCGAAGCCTGGTGGCTGAAGTACAAGGGCGGGCGCCGGCACCGGCGCCAGTTGCTCAGTGAAGTCCTCTAACAGGTACTCGTGGCGGCTGGACAGGAAACTCAAAGCCCAAAACCAATCGAGCCATATCAGAGGAGTTCAAGGCGCCGCCGTCGCCCTCTTCATTTACGGCGTGGTCGCCGGCCTGGCGGTCATTGAGCCAAAGGAGTTCATTGGGTTTCCAGAACACGGCATTTCTTTCCCACCCGTGCTGATCATTGCTCGAGCCACCACGGCCATCGGCCTGACTATTTTCCTTTCCGATTCATTTTCTGTGGAAGTGGCGCGGGTGGATTTCATTCTGCGAAGAATGCGTGACGAGTTCTCAACAGCCCTTGCCCATGACGTTCAAAACGTCGTGGGCGCCGTAATGATGGCTGGGACTCTTTATCGTCAAACAGCTCGTTGAGGCCCATGGGGGATACGCCTTCGCGGAGTCCAATTCCTCCGGACAGAGTATTTTTGGTTTTAAAGTTCCGATTCCTGACCATCAGTGTTCCACTTAAGAAGACGGATGTTATTTTTCCTTCGTGAATTTTTGATTGGTAAACATCGCGGCTGTGGGTTGCAGAATGACGATGAAGCCGCGGCTTGCGGCCTGGTGGCATTGATTGCAAGAAACAGTGAGTTTCCTAAAGCCACTCATGAAACGAACCTTGTTTCGATCTTTGATGGCCGCGTTGATCTCCGCGATGCTTTGGTCCGTCAGATGCCTTAATTCCTTCAAGGAACCTTTTAAATCTTTGAAGTCGTCGTGCAGCTCAGTCGCCTGATCAAGGCCTTCTTTGATTTCATCCACCTGGTAGCTCGCGAGTTCCCAGTTTTCATTTTGACCGGAAAAGTAAAGTTTGGCGTGGTGCAAATGAATCGTGCTCATGATCTCTCCCAGTCCGGGCTTGAGATCCTCCATTTTTTTCTGAAGCACGGAAATCTGTTCCTTCAGCGCTTGGATGTTTGAACTTTCCGTCTGCTGGGTGCAGGCGGAGCTCAAAATGAGCGTTAACATTGGCAACATAATAGGTAGGCCGAGCGAATTTTCTTTCATTGTTGCTCCTCGAATGGTTCCCGCGCTCCACACCTTTTTCAACCCATAACATGCCGAAAATCATGTGAATGCACAATGGTTCACCGGCAGGCCGAGACGCGACGACGCCCCACAGGTACCAGCAGGCGGCCGCATCGTAGGTCGAGATTTCAGTCCAGCTTCCCCTTTGGCTTTGTCAGTGTCGCCTTTCTTGGTCAAAATCATGAACATGTCGAAATCCGTTCAAAACGTGGGCGGCGAAGCCGCCTCGGGCAAAATTACGCCTTATCAAAAGATCGTTGTGGCGATTTTGGCGTTTATGCAGTTCACGGTCATTTTGGATTTTATGGTTTTGTCACCGCTGGGAGCGACTCTGATGCCGGCGCTGAAGATAACACCCACGCAATTCGGCAGCGTCGTTTCGATTTACGCTCTCAGCGCCGGAATTTCTGGTTTTCTCGCTGCTGGTTTTGCCGACCGCTTTGACCGAAAAAAGCTTCTTCTTTTTTTCTACGTCGGTTTTATAGCGGGGACGATGCTTTGCGCACTGGCTTCCACTTTCGAATTTCTTCTGGTGGCCAGGATGGTCACTGGCATCTTTGGCGGAGTCATCGGTTCCATTGTCTTCGCCATCACCACCGATCTTTTTGAATTTGAGCATCGGGGTCGGGTTCTGGGAATCATTCAGACTTCTTTTTCGGCCAGTCAGATCCTTGGAATACCTTTCGGACTCTGGCTTACCAACCGACTGAACTGGCATGCGCCTTTTTGGATGATTGTCGGCGTCGGGGCTCTGGCGGGCGTTGTGGTTTTCTCCTTCGTCAAACCCATCGATGCCCATTTAAAATTTCGCATCGACAAGAAAC
Organism: Bdellovibrio sp.; assembly: GCA_003176075.1. Taxonomy (GTDB): domain Bacteria; phylum Bdellovibrionota; class Bdellovibrionia; order Bdellovibrionales; family Bdellovibrionaceae; genus PSRN01. The sequence goes on along the minus strand of PSRN01000184.1, from coordinate 3,864 downwards.
CGCTCCACCATCTGATGGTGACGATGACGAATCAGAATTACTTGAAAGCCTTCGCCACCACGGCTCTTCTGGCCACCGGGGGCTTTATGTTGATGCCCTTTGGGAGCGCCTTCAGCGTGAACAATATGAAGATTGATATCAATGATCTCCCATCCATATATCTGATCACTGGTTTGAGTTCGATGTTCATGGGCCCATTTCTCGGCCGGATCAGTGACGCCGTCGGCAAGTACCACGTGTTTTTGTTCGGCTCGATTCTCACCATGACGATGGTTTTTATTTATACCACCAGGGGAGTCACGCCTCTTTACACGGTGATGGCGATCAATGTCCTTTTGTTCACCGGTGTTTCGGCGCGCATGATTTCGTCGTCCGCCCTTGTCTCAGCGATTCCCAGCCGTGAAAATCGCGGATCCTTCATGTCGGTGAGTTCGTCGATCCAGCAACTTTCGGGCGGGCTCGCGTCCCTGCTCGCCGGCTTTATTGTGTCCGAAAACCCCGACGGCAGTTTGCATAATTTTGAAATGTTGGGTTACGTCGTCAACGGCGCGTCGGTTATCACTTTGGTCATGATGGCCTTCATTCATCGCCTCGTTCCCGAATCGGAAAAGCAGGCTCGCGAAGCTTCCTGAGAACTTTCACAGAACGTCAGCTCTTCGGTTGAGTCCGCATCATCTTTTCAACTTCAGCAACGTGGGCCTCTTCCTCACAAATCATTGCTCGCGCGTATTCTTCAAGATACACCGATTCACTTTCGACCAGCTCAAGGAGTCTATGGAGATTCTTGAGCTGCTCCCTTTCGTGTTCCAGGCTTTCCAAGAGAATATCACTGATTGAATGCTTGTGAGTTTCAGTCAGCCTTCCAATCTTAAGACTGGGGTGTTCGCCGAGCGTTGTTATGTGCTCTCCCGCCGTTCCGGCGTGATTGAGGGACTCATCAGCTTGCTGACGTAACCATTTTACGATGGGGATCCGATTGTGCCCGAAGACCATGAGCGAGTAATGCATATACCGAACAACACCCGCCAACTCGCACTCAAGAATAGTATTAAGACAATCGACAACTTCCTTCTTGTTTTTCAAAAAAACCTCCGGGGCAAATGCGTGGGCGGCGAAGGCGCCACGGGCATATTTTGCGGATTATATCATTCCGATCGTCGATATTGGCCACATTTTTTGCTGAAATTATTGGGTCGGGGCAATTTGCACCCCTAGCCCGCATTTCTCTCAGCGTTTCTGCTGCGCCGGCCGATTCGCACGGCTGGACGCTTCGCTTCGGGCGTTCTCGGCAGTCGCTCCTTGCGACATACCACAGGGGGTATGCCTCAGTCGCAACCGCCTCCGAGCGCCCGTCGAACCGAAGGTTCGCCAAAGGGCAGAGCCGACGACTCGGCCGGCTCGCGACGAAACGCTGTGAGAAATGCGGGCTAGGAATTGGAAGTTTAAAATGACTCGGCATGACCCGCCAAAAGTACCTGGAACCTTCACAGCGGGGCGAATTTCGAAGTGAAGTGGCGCAAGACCGGTGCCTCTTCAATAAAGCGATAGCCGCGCAAATCGCCGAGTGTTGTCGCCAATTGCGCCAAACCCTCGACCATGTAATCGACATGGCTCTGGGTGTACACCCGCCGAGGGACGGCCAGGCGCACAAGCTCTTTGGGGGCCGGAATTTCGCGACCCGTTTTGGCGTCTTTTTTCCCCAGCATCACACTCCCCACCTCCACACTGCGGATGCCGATCTCGCGAAAAAGAGCGACGCTTAAAGACCATCCCGGAAATTGCGAGGGTGGGATCTTCGGCAAACTCAACCCGGCGTCGATGTAAACCGCGTGACCGCCAAAGGGCTTCACCGTTTTAAAACCTGCCTTTTCGATTCCTTCGCCGAAATACTCCACTGAGCGAATCCGGTACGCCAGGTAGCTCTCGTCGAGAACTTCCCGAAGCCCAATAGACAGCGCCTCCAAATCACGCCCAGCCAAGCCTCCGTAAGTGGGAAATCCCTCGGTGATGACCATCAAATTGCGAATCTGTTGCGCGAGTTCACCCCTCCGAGTCGCCAAAAAGCCGCCAATATTGCCGAAGGCATCCTTCTTGGCGCTCATCAATGCCCCGTCGGCACAGGAGAAAAATTCCTGGGCGATCTTCTTGACCGACCAATCTTTGCAGCGTGGATCGCGGCTTTTCACAAGATAGGCATTCTCGGCGAAACGGGCGCAGTCAATAAAGAGCGGAATACCGTAGGAGTTCAGCAGTTCACGGGTCGCCCGAATATTATCGAGCGAGACCGGTTGCCCTCCCACCGAATTGTTGGTGATCGTCACGATGGCCATCGCCACCTTGGCGTGGGCGGCGAAGCCGCCACGGGTGTTAGCGGAATTCGCTTCCAAGTAGCGACCCAGCTTGTCCAGATCCATGTTGCCTTTGAAGGGATCCAGCGATGAAGAGTCCAGGTTCGCGGGGCTTGGAAAGTCCAGTGCTTCGGCTCCGGCATTCTCAATATTGGCGCGGGTCGTATCGAAATGCGTGTTTCCCACCACGACCTGCTTTCGCTTCACCTGACTGCGCATCAGGAGATACTCGGCCGATCGCCCTTGATGCGTCGGAATAACAAATTCCATTCCCGTCAGATCTTGGATGGTTTGCTCGAAATGCTCGAAACTGATGGACCCGGCATAGGATTCATCGCCCTCCATGATCCCAGCCCATTGGTGAGCTGACATGGCGCTGGTTCCACTGTCGGTTAAAAGGTCAAAGGTCACCGCCCGGGCCGGTAAGGAGAACAGATTGAAATGGGCCTTTTCCAGCGCGGCCACGCGCTCGTTCCGCGTGAGCTTCGGTAAGGGTTCAACGACCTTTATGCGAAAGGGTTCAATAATCGTCTTATATTCATATTCCATTATTTAAATAAAATCCTCGTCTTCACGACCCCTTGCACTTTCGGACTTTCCAACAATTCAAAACCCAAGTCGGAGCACAAGTTCAGCATTGACGTATTGTCTTTTAAGACCTCACCGGCAAGTTCCTTGATGCCTCGGCCCTTGGCGTAAGCCAGAAGTTTTTCCGTCAAGATGCGCCCGATTCCCAGGCGATAAAAATCCTCGCGCACAATCACGGCGAATTCCGCTTTATCGCCGTCGGGGTTGGCGGCCAGGCTCGCAAGACCCAAAATTTCACCCTTTCCAGGGGTCAGATATTCAGTGACGACAAGGGCCATCTCACGATCGTAATTAATCTGCGTAAAACGCGCCGTCATCTGCCGGCTCATGACATCCGAGGAGACTTTGAAGCGCTGGCGAATCTCATCGGGCGACAGATCGCCGAAAGCCTGCACCAGCGCCGGCTCATCCTCGGCCCGTACGGGTCTGACCCAGTAACGACGGCCGTCGGTGAGCTCCACTTCGCTTTCCAGCTCCTTCGGATAGGGTTTGATCGCCAACCGCTGGTGAGCCGGCCCCCTGGCGGGCTTCAAGCGGAGGCGCGCATCCAGAGCGATCACCCCATTGCGATCAGCCAACAACGGATTGATATCGATCTCGGCGATTTCGGCAAAATCCACCACCAGCTGCGAGACCTTGAGCAGTGTCAGCGCCACGGCGTCCAAATTAACCGGCGGCTGATCGCGAAAGCCCCTGAGCCGGCGATAAACGCGGGTGCGCGCGATCATTTGATGGGCGAGCTTCAAGTCCAGCGGCGGCAGTTCAAGGGTTGAATCGGCAATGACCTCCACCGCGGTTCCGCCTTCACCGAATAATATGATCGGGCCAAATTGAGGATCTTCATTCATGCCAAGAATCAGTTCAAAAGCCTGCGAGCGCTGAACCATGTCCTCCACCATAAATCCCTCAATTTTGGCCTTGGGCATCC
>PSRN01000193.1 GCA_003176075.1 Bdellovibrio sp. | reverse complement strand
GCATTCCGCTGATTTTCCTGCAAAACATCACCGGCTTTATGGTGGGGCAAAAATACGAAAACGAAGGAATCGCCAAGCATGGAGCCAAACTGGTGATGGCTGTTTCGAACGCCCGTGTGCCGAAATTCACCGTGGTGATCGGCGGCTCCTATGGGGCCGGCAATTATGGCATGTGCGGGCGGGCCTATCAGCCGCGCCAACTTTGGATGTGGCCCAATGCCCGCATTTCAGTGATGGGTGGCGAGCAGGCGGCAAACGTGCTTCTGACTGTCAAACTGGACCAGTTGGAGGCGCAAAAATCGTCCAAGTCCACGTCGTTGCCTGCGGCAACGCCACAGACCATGAACGAGGCCGAACAACAGGCCTTCAAAAAACCCATTCTGGAAAAATATGAGCAGGAAAGTTCGGCTTATTATTCGACCGCGCGAATTTGGGACGATGGCATTATTGACCCCGTGGACACCCGTCGAACCCTCGCCTTGGGCATTGCCGCCAGCTTCAACCGCCCCTGGCCCCCGCCCTCGCGCGGCGTTTTCCGCATGTGAGGTCTAAATGACAAAGCAAAAAGTTTATCAGTGGCTGAAGGTCACCAACCAAAATGGCGTTGTCGAAGTGAAACTCAACCGGCCGGCGGTTCGCAATGCTTTTTCTCCGGCGATGATCGCGGAGCTTGCCAATGCATTCGCGGAAATTGCCGCGGACCCTTCAAATCGGTTGGTCGTTCTCTCCGGCGAAGGACCGGTTTTTTGCGCCGGGGCCGACCTGACTTGGATGAAGGAAAGTATCCAATACGATGAAACCAAGAACCAAACCGAGGCCCGCGATCTTTTTGCCATGTTCGCGAACGCCGCCGCTTGTCCGGTCCCGGTGATTGCTTGCATCCAGGGCGCCGCCTTCGGCGGCGGCTTGGGTCTTGTGGCTTGCGCCGACTTTGTTTTGGCGGCTGAGAAAACAAAACTTTGCTTTAGCGAAGTGAAGTTGGGAATTGTCCCCGCCGTCATCAGCGGCTTTGTCTTGGCGAAGTCCTCGCCTGGACTGGTGGGCCCCTGGATGATCTCGGGGCAGGTTTTTTCTTGCGCTGATGGCTTGCGCATGGGACTTGTTCACCAGTTGGTGGCTGAAGATCTTTTGACCGAAGCCCTGGAGGAACTCACCCGTGATTTCCTGCGCGCGGGTCCCGAGGCCACCCGAAAAACGAAGGCCCTGCTTCGCCAAATGAATGCGATCGACTCGCTGCAAGCGAGTGAAGATCTTTGCACGAAACTCATCGCCGAGGTCCGCGTCAGCGCCGAGGGGCAGGAGGGTTTGAAAGCCTTTCTGGAGAAGCGGGAGCCCCAGTGGAGGACGACGTGAAAGCGTGGGCGGCGGAGCCGCCACGGGTTCCCTTTCGTCAGGTCGCCATTGCCAACCGGGGCGAAGTCGCCGTTCGCATCATTCAAGCTTGCGATGAAATGGGCTTGGGGACAGTCCTTCTTCACTCCGAAGCTGACATTCACACGCGCGCCCACCGACTGGCCGGAAAAACCATTTGCATTGGACCCGCGGCCTCGTCGGCCAGTTACCTCAATATCGAAGCCACGATACAAGGAGCCCTCGCCGGGGGCGCTGAAGCCATTCATCCCGGCTTTGGTTTTCTATCCGAGAATGCCGATTTCGCCGCAGCCTGTGAGCGGGCTCGCTTGAATTTTATTGGCCCTCCGGCGGCCGCCATTCGCAAGTTGGGTGATAAAGTGAGCGCCAAAAAATTGGCGCAACAATTAGGACTTCCCCTTGTTCCAGGCTACGAGGGAGCCCAACAAGATCTTTCACTCTTGCTCGCCAAAGCAAAAGAAATCGGTTTTCCTGTCATTGTCAAAGCCGCGGCGGGAGGTGGCGGACGAGGCATGAAGGTCATTCGTCGCGACGACGAAGCCCGCGAATTGATCGAATCGGCCCAACGCGAAGCCCAGTCGGCCTTTGGGTCGCCGCAAGTTTTTCTTGAAAAATATCTGGAGCGCGCCAAGCACATCGAATTTCAAATTTTTGGTGATGTCAGCGGCAAGGTCATTCATCTTTTTGATCGGGAGTGTTCGGTGCAACGGCGGCACCAGAAAATTATTGAGGAAGCCCTCTCACCCAGCCTGTCGGCGGACGTGCGCCGGCGCATGGGTGCCGCCGCCTGCGCGATCGCCGAAGTCGCCGGTTACCGCAGCGCCGGCACGGTGGAATTCCTTCTACAGGATGAACAATTTTATTTGCTCGAAGTGAATACGCGCCTGCAAGTCGAACACCCGGTCACCGAGCTGGTGATGGGAGTGGATTTGGTCAAGGCGCAAATCAAAACCGCCCTGGGTGAGCCGGTTTTCGCGGAGCGGGAGATCTGGGCTCCGCGCGGGCACGCGCTGGAGTGCCGTATTTACGCCGAAGACCCGGAAACGGGTGGCCTCCCCAGCATCGGCCGGCTGGGTCTGGTGCGCTGGCCCGAGGGACCCGGTCGTCGCTTCGACAGCGGTTTTGAGAGTGGCGATGAAGTCAGTGAATTTTACGATTCAATGATCGCCAAAGCGATCGTTTGGGATGAAACCCGGCCACGGGCCATTGCCAAAATGCTCACTGTTCTTTCCCAAAGCATTGTTTTTGGCGTGAAGACAAATATCCCGCTCCTGAAAGAAATATTGCAGCACCCTGATTTCGTGCGCGGAACCATGACGACACGATTTATGGATCAGCATTTCAGCGCGCCTCTGCGGCTGGACCCCTTGGATGAAGCGGAACTTCGCTTCGTGAAATCGCTGGCGCAGAAAACGCCGCGCGCGTACAGAAGTAGTGAGGGTGGAACAAATCCGGGAAACCTTTTGCATGGAGTTTCTCCCTTTAACTCCCATTGGCGGGGCGTTTAATGCGAATCGAAGCGGAGTTCAAGGGACAAGTCGATGTCGTTGAAGCCGAGTGGATTGCCGGCCGACTGTGGTATCATTGGCGCGGCGAAACACGGGTATGGGAACCCTCGCAGCGGCGAGGTCGCGGATCCGGCGAACAGATCGCCCGGGAAGTCATTGTGGCGCCCATGCCAGGGAAGGTGACGAAGATTCTTCGACAGATTGGCGATCCAATTCAGGCGGGGGATCTGATCCTGGTCATGGAAGCCATGAAGATGGAGTATTCCTTGCGGGCCGAAGTGGCCGGCCGGATTGGACGGCTGGAATGTCAAGTGGGTGAACAAGTTTCCTTGGGGAAAAAGCTGGCGCAAATTGAAACTGAATCTGAAGCTGGAACTGAACCTAAAGTCGATGGAGCAATGAAATGACCCGAGTGAAGGGACGACGAACAGGGCGACGAGCACCAGCTCACGGGAGGCCGCCGATCGCGAGGCCGCCGACCAAAAAAGCTCGTGTTGAGATTGTCGAGGTCGCCCTCCGCGATGGGTTACAAAATGAAGCCGCAATCGTCAGTCTTGAAGATCGCGTCAAGATTGCTGAACAACTGATTATCGCCGGCGTGAAGCGTCTGGAACTGGGGGCCTTTGTGCGCGCCGATCGCGTCCCGCAAATGGCGGGGACCAAGGAACTCGTGAAGCGGGTTTACCAGGACCTGGGACTTTCTTCCTCGAAACAAAGTGCCGTCTGCCCCTCGGCCCTGGTGCCAAATCTGCGAGGATTTGAAGAAGCCATGCAAACTCCAATCGGGGAAATTGCCGTCTTTACGGCGGCGTCTGAGAGTTTCGCCAAAGCCAATATCAACTGCTCTATCGAAGAGAGCTTTGAGCGGTTTATTCCGGTCATCAAAGCCGCCAAACAAAAAGGCCTTCGCGTCCGCGGCTATTTGTCGACTTGCTTCGGATGCCCCTATGAGGGCGAGGTCGATGAGAAAAAAGTCGTTGAGTTGGCGAGCCGGTTGTTGCGGATGGGGTGCTTTGAAATTTCCATTGGCGATACCATTGGTGTGGCCACTCCCAAGCAAGTCATTTCGCTTTTTCGCCGGCTGAAGAGGAAGATTCCGATTCGGCGGTTGGCAGGCCATTTCCACGACACACGCGGAACCGCTCTGGCGAACATTTTCGCGGCCCATGGTCTTGGCGTCCGGGTTTTCGATTCGAGCTTGGGTGGCCTGGGCGGCTGCCCGTATGCTCCCAGTGCTTCGGGCAATGTGTCCACCGAGGACGTGGTCTACATGTTCCACGGCATGGGGGTCGAGACAGGTATTGACCTGCGGAAGCTGGTGGAACTTAGCCGACTCTTGGGCGGCATGGTTGGCAAGCTTCTTCAATCCAGAACCGGTCAGGCGGGCTTACCGAAGGTTTCACGCCTAAATTCTTGACGCGCCGGCAATCTGCCGAAACGATCACCTTTTCGATGAGCGTTTCAAAATGAGAGATCAAATAACAATAACATGAATATCTTTTGCAGTCTTATGTCTAGATATAGTTATTCTTAGTATTTAATTATGTATATTTATAAGTATACTTAATCATCAAATATAGATGTTTAAAAGTATACGGTTGAGGGCTTATGAGAATCAATAAGAAGAAGCTGACAAACCAAAGCAAATAAAAGTTTGCACTCCGTCAGACCGGCCGCACTGGCGATGAACGTTTCAAAATGAGAATTTCTCAATTTGTGCCCAACGTGTTTTTAAGGGCGACAGATGTTTATTGCGGATTGAACAGTAAATCAAAAAAACGCAGTGATCGCTCTGACAGATCCCCGATAATGGTTGTGAAAAATTTGTGCTTGTTCAGGACCAAAGTTCGTACCACAAATGAATTCAGAATTTCACAATACCGGTAAGCCACATTCAATGAAGGTCGAACTCATGTTCGAAATCAACAGGTTCGACAGCGACGACCGGACACATATCGATATGGAACAATAGGCAGGCATGATGATTGCTCCTCTTTCTTCTCATAATCCTTGCCCTTAGTTGAATGCTTGCTCGACAATAATCAGTGATTCGTTTTGAAGTTTGAGGGGGAACGTTGATACTCTTGAAAGTGATTGCGGCTCCAATGTGGGTTATTTTCACAATGAGTATTCTTCCCACCGAAACTGAAGGGGCAGCACCGGGGCGAACCAGCTGCACAGCCGAGCCAACTTCAGAAGCCAAGCAGTCCTTTGATGGTTGCATGAAGGATGTGGAAGGGAATCCTGATGGAGCCAAGGTGATGAGTAGCGCTCCGGCGAACGCAATCATCTTTAATTTCGATTCGAAATGCATGTGGATCATTGATCGCAAGACCGGTCAGTCTCATGGATTTTACAACACCCAGGTGGGTCAGGGGGGCGGCTGCGGAAATGAAGGTGGATCAAACAAAACGCCTTGCGGTCTGGTATTTACATGCGAGAAAACATACAGCGGAGTGTTTGGAACCCCAAAAAAATTCCTCGGCCTTTGTGGGGGACAAAAATCGACTTCCGAAACCTTCACTCGAGGAGTTTTGATGCACGCAAGCGGTGGACCAACTCACGGCTGTTTGGGCGTGGATGGGGGAAAGTTTCCTGAAGTTAAAGAGAAACTAGTGTCCACGGCAGGTGACGGTGGAGCAAAAAAAAACGCGAACGATGTCCCCAATAACGTGCCCATTTACGTTTGGTCGTCTTCCATGAAAAGTAAAGACTGTAAGGACTTTAAATTGGAGAGGGGAGATGCGGCTGGGCAATTTCTGCAACGCCGTCAAATTCATCACTCTGGAGAAAGCTCTACCGAGGGAAAGCAACAATGAAAAGAAGTGAATTCTTTGTATTTTTAAGTCTCACGATGTTCTGTTTAAATCTGCGGGCTAAGCCACCCGTGCGTGACGAAGCCATTGAAGGCCCGACAGAGATTCAGATGAAGACTTGGGTAAGAATCAATAGCTACGATGAGGAAACCCGCACGTTTGATCTTACGGCCACTGCGGAAGAAGCAATTGGGCCTTTGATTGCCGACCGAGACATTTTCCTCAAGGCTATCGATCAACCGAACAATAAAAATCCGAAAGGACTCGTGGGAAGCGAAAAACCCCTCTCAATGAAAATTCCCTTGTTGTCTGACAAAGAGGTGAAAAAGCGGCAATCTGAAAAAAAAAAGCGAAGGTGACCCAACTCTGACGGGATGACTGGATGACGGGCCTAATTTCAATTTAGCAACTTCAATAATCGATCCACAATGGCGGCGGCCTGTTTTCTGATCTCAGGAACTGCCGTGCTCTCCCAATATTCGCCTCGCAGCAAGTGGCCTAAAACTTCCAAGCCTGCGGCCTCCGGAGCCGGAAAAGCTCCCAGTGGAGGGTCGCTGATGACCAATAAGCCATCACGAAGCATCTGACGAACCAGAGGGGAGTCTGTTGCCCCGAGATCCCGACTCAATCCAGTGCAATCGAATACGTGGTCGAACCTCTCGCGACGAAGCTCATGGGTGTCTGATCGCCAATTGACCGTCCATGATCCGTCTTCTTCAACCAAGCTCGTGAATCGTCCTTTTTTGATTTTCAATCGACCGCTGTTTATGAGGTAGTATATTTTCTCAGCGACCTCGGGCGGCATGCGATGACGATGTGAATCCCAAAAATGGACAACATGCCGCAAGAATTGCCTTCGATCCGCAGGTGAAAAACTCTTCCAAACGCTGGGAATGAAGGGGCGTACATCGTCAACGACTGATCGCCAGTCACCGCCACGCGACTCCGCCTCGGCGCAATCTGTCCTCATGGCGGCGAAGGCTTGCCTGAGAGTCGGAGGCTTTGATCCATGAATGATTTTGCGGAAATGACTGGCACCGGGATTTCCATCGTGGCGAGCGTGAACCATTGGAAGTAAGCCGTGCCTGGAGATCGCCACAATTTCATTTTGCCTTGGCGCTCGACCCAGGGTGAGGACGGTGTCCACCATGGTGAGTCCCGTGCCCACAATTAAAATCCGAGCCTGACCGTCCACCTCCGCCAATGGAAAGGAAGGACGGCGGCCAAACCTTGCCTTCGAAAGGCAATGTCCGATCGCGAGTATCACGACGTCAGCTGGATGAGTCTCATTCTTCCTGGTGGTGATCTGGTAGGAATGCGACACTTTTTGAATTTGCATCACGTCGTCAGGATGAACGGTCAAGGAGGGGTGACCAGCCGGAACAAGTGCCGAAAGATATTCACCGTACCATTGGCGCGGCAGAAAAGATTCAGGGCTTGCTTTCTTATCTCGAGCCTGAACCCAATTCAAGAAATGAAGGGGATCGTTCTCAAACGCGCTCATCCCCTTGGATGGCACGTTGAGGAGATGATCAGGATCCGATGTCGAGTACGCTAAACCCAGTCCAAACTTTTTCGAGCGCCCCAGCCAACGGACATGAATTTCATCCGGCCGAATTGATCTTAAGAGTTGCGCGCAGAGGATCGCGCCACTTGCACCATCCCCGACGACCGCCACTTCAATTTTGCTTTGTCGGAATCCATTCATGTAAGACTCTTCCTCCCTCATAAACGCCGCCATTCACCGTGGGAAAGGGTGGAAAATAAACATGAAGGGTCACCAGCTCTTTGGATGAGGATGGCGCGTTACCAAGTTCATGAATAAGATTCGCCTCGCCGTACACTGTTCCCTGCCGACGCTCTCGACTCTCTGTTCTTACGACTTTCCCTTGGCTTTTGTATTGATAAAGAGTTTCTGTCGCCGTGCCCTTGATGACTTGAATGGCGGCGGCGGAACTAAAGTGATCATGTATGGGGCTGAATTGACCCGGCAACCAACAGCAACAGAAAATCTCATAATTCGGCGTCAGGTGAACGCGGGTTCGCACGTAGTGATCCTGGGAAAAAGAAATCCAGTGTAAAAGATCATCCTCACCGAGGGGGAACCTGGCCAGCAGTTGGACCAATGACTGGCTCGTGACTTCGCCGGCCCGTTCGAGTTGCACCAACAATTCGGACAACATTTTTCCTGGTCGCTTGATTGCTGGAGTGGACATTGGTGGCATCTCCCGTTTCTTCTCTCTCGATTGCACATAGAAAACCTTCGCAAAACAAGGACATAGTGAGTTGGATACTTCTGGCTGACCTGAAATGTTTCCAATTTCGCTGAATCCAGTAACGCTATCCCGGTATTCTGTTATGAGAACAGGCTAATTCGATTCCCTGGAGGACCCCCCATGAAATCCACCCTTCTAACTCTTACTGGCAAAAACTATTGGGCGGAAAGAGCGGACAGAAATATCCAAGCGGTCCTTGCCCTTTTGGAAGCGGCAGGTCCTGACCGAACTAAGCGACTCAATGAACTTGTCGCGCCAACCTTGGCCCAGCCCTATGATGAACTAATCAGTCGTACACTGAGCCGGATCGATGGAGAAACTGCGATTGCACCGGAGCGGCGGATGCTCGGGATCATCCACAGCGACATCACTGGTTCGTTGGCTTCGTTGGCGGCTGCCGCTGATGAGACAATAACCACCGCTTCCCCTCCAAGCCTTTCGCCGTCGAATTGAAAACAGCAGAACACCCAGGAGGACACTCAGTATGCACATGAGACCCGCGAAACTTGACGACGCCGCCGAAATCTGGAAGGTGATGGAGCCGATCATTCGGGCGGGTGAAACCTATGCTCTTCCCCGTGATATGAGTCAGGATGAGGCTCTCGCTTACTGGATGAATTCCAAGCAAGAGACTTTTGTTGCAACCGACGGAAATGAACTCCTGGGAACCTATTTTCTGCGGGCCAACCATTCGGGGGGAGGGAATCACATAGCAAATTGTGGTTATATGATAGCTCAAACGGCTCAGGGTCGCGGAGTCGGTCGACAAATGTGCGAACATTCAATTGAGCGCGCGCAGTCCCTCGGCTATCGGGGCATGCAATTTAACTTCGTGGTAAGCACGAATGAAAGGGCCGTTCATCTCTGGCAATTCATGGGTTTTGAAATCGTCGGCCGTCTGCCTCAGGTGTTTCGCCATCCCTCAAGGGGCTTTGTGGACGCATTTGTCATGTTCCGTTCACTTTTGTAGGCCTGAAAGTTCTTCCGTCGGTTCAACCTTCAAGATTTACCCCACCTGAAAAATTTTCACTCGTAATGACATATTGCGGCAGAAACGACTTTTCTCAGCTATATTGCGTGGCATGGGGACTTCTCATCATCCATGGTTGGTGGTTCTGCTCGGCGGGCTGCTGCTCTCTAGCGCGGTTTTGGTTTCGCTTCTTCGCTCGCCACCCTGCTTTAGTTCGGATTTGGTCCAAGTCATCCGGGTTGAATCAGGGGAGCTTTATTCCTGCCGGCTTCATCGCAAAGCCTCCTATGACGAATGGGCCAGCGAAGTGCTTCCCCAGGTCAGTGCCCGGTTAAAAAAGCTGGAGCGCACGGTGCAGGAGTTGAATGTCGTCCCATCAGCTTCGGGCGGCGAAACGCCGGCGAAGGGGTCCGTCAACGAGATTTCCCTGCGGCGGGACGAGCTCACCGGCACCGATCAACTCGAAATTCAACTCCTCAACAAAATCCTTTGGCGCTCAAAGCCCAGCTTCGAACAGGAACTTCTGACCCAGCTCTTGATCGAACGTTGGATAACCAACCAACCGGTTCGCGCGGCCAATGTTTCCTTCGAAAGCAGAACTTGGCTGTCGATTCTTCACTCCACGTTTTTGGACATGAACTTGCGCGAGCGAAATGAATTTGTCGTGGACTGGCGGGCGCGCCTCTCACGGCCTCAGGGGCCTCAGGGAGGGGGGCAGGTATCAGGACCCCCAAGGTCAGTCACTGATCGGCCGCTGACGGCGCCGAACTCGACCTGGCTCCTGGCGCCCAAAATCAAACAAAAAGCGGAAGCCCTGGGGTATTCGCCAGAAAGCAGGGAATGGAATGTGGCCTATGCGGTGGATGTGGAAGAAAATCTGGAAAACTCGCTGGCACGAGAGTTCGGTCAGCGTCACATCACCTCCATGACGCCGGGAAAAGCCCAACTGCCGTTTTTGGCGGCTCCGGTTCAACGAACCGAACTCGCGAAACTGCACGTGGGCAAACTCATGCTGATTCGCTGCCAATTGCCGGATCTTCCTGAATTGGACTTGCTGGGTTTCCAATTTGAGCACCTGATATTGGTCAAACATTGCGGCAAAATTTCACCGGATTTTGTTCTCCGCGCCCTTAAGAGCACGACGGATTTTGCGAGTCATTACGTGCAAACTCCCTTTATTCACTTTCATTGGCCATCATTGCGGCTGGTTCTTTCACGAAGCGGAGTTCACCCGCGCACGGTCGGCGGTCTGTTTGAAGCCACCTCAGTGAGGAACTTCACCAAGGTCGGTCTTTTGAAAAATTTAAGCCTTGATCACGAGCTGGGTACGGGCCGGTGGGTGGGGACCGTTGAACCGGTGGTGATGTACCGGTTGTGATGTATCGCCTTTAGAGCCTACCTCTAAATTCCATTTCGGCTGATTTTCGTTAGTTTGACTTATACCTTCGTTGTTCCTCCTCCGGTTATCTCCTCTGGATAGCCGTCGTCGTCTCGCCTCGGTATAAATCAAACTAATGAAAATCAGCTCGAAAGCGAATTTAGAGATAGGCTCTTAGGGATTTTTCCCTGATTTTGTCTGCGATTTGGTCTGCGATTTGGTCTGCGATTTGGTCTCCGCGAAAGCCTGCAAATATTCACCATAACCTGACTCTTTCATTTTTGATTTCGGGATGAATTTCAGGGCGGCGGAATTCATGCAGTAACGAAGCCCGGTGGGCGCGGGTCCGTCGGCAAACACGTGACCCAAGTGGGAATCCGCATACTTACTGCGAACCTCGGTGCGCGCCGGAAGCAGACTCTCGTCTTTGCGCTCCACCAGATTTTCTTTAACCAAGGGGCGGGTGAAGCTGGGCCAGCCCGTGCCCGAGTCAAACTTGTCACGCGAGCTGAAGAGGGGCTCCCCCGACACACTGTCGACGTAGATGCCTTCTTCTTTGTTGTGCCAGAACTCATTTTCAAAAGGGCGTTCCGTTCCTTTCTCTTGCGTGACTTCGAACTGTAGCGGGGTCAGCGTCTTACGCAACTCCTCTTTGCTCGGCTTGTGAAATTTCTTGGCGGACCACGCTTCGTCCTTGGCCGCGGGATCGGGCACCTTGCCCGGCTTGGCCATCAGCGGGACGCTCAAAAGAACATCGATCAGCATCTTCGAACTGAGGAGCCCGACTGCGAACAATTTCATGACAAAGCCTCCTTTTCATTGATCCTTTGGACTTGATTCTTTTCATCGACAAAAACAATGCGGGCCTGGTGGCGAGATGCTTCCTCGGCGGAAACCCCGCAATAAGAACAAATGATCACCAGGTCGCTTTTTTGAACATGACGGGCTGCCGCTCCATTGAGACAGATTTCGCCAGGTTTTCCTTTGATCACGTAGGTCGAAAATCGTGCTCCATTGTTGATATTGTAGATATCAACTCGTTCAAAAATATGCAGCCCCGCCGCCGCGATTAAATCAGGATCGATGGAAATAGACCCTTCATAATTCAAATCCGCGTCAGTCACAACGGCTCGGTGAATCTTACATCTCAACATGGACAAGTTCATGGTTGGCCTCACAGCGTGGGCGGCGCTGCCTAAGTCGGTGCTTTCAGCACCTCCGCAGACGCCACGGGTGTATTCATTTCAATCGCCCGACGCAAACCTTTCAAGACCAGATCGGGCTGAATGACATCGAAAATTTTTTCTTTCTCAAAAAGGGGCGCAAAACCCCCGGTTCCCACAACAAATGGTTTTTCGCCCCGAAAACACTCCGCCGCCAGCCGTTGGGAGATTTCCTTGATCTGGCCCAAATGACCAAAGAAAAGACCCGACTGAATGCTCTCGACCGTCGATTGCCCCAAAGTCTCCTTCCGCGTGACAATCTCAACGGTCGGAAGCTTGGCGGTTTGCCGCTCGAGCGCCTCCATGCAAAGACGAAGTCCAGCGATGATGACCCCGCCCAAATACTCGCGCTCTCGGGAGACGACACAGAAGGTTGTGGCCGTGCCCAGGTCGACGATGACCAGATTCTTGTTGGCGTACAAATGCATGCCGGCAATGGCGTTGGCAATGCGGTCGGAGCCGACCTCCAGCGGATTATGATACTTCACCTTCAAACCAGTGCGCGTTCCAGCTTGCAGGATGAACGGCGTGCGATCGAAGTATTTCTCACAGGCGCGCCGAAGAGAATAGATGACATCCGGGACGACCGAACAAATGGCGATCTGCTGAACCATTTTTGGATCGATGCCGTTTTCCCGCAGTACGGCACGCAGAAAGACTCCGTATTCGTCGCTCGATGAAGACGTTTTTGAGGTTTTGCGAAAGCGAAACAACAAGTCCTCTCCCTTGAAAACGCCGCCGAACATCTGGCTGTTGCCTATATCCATAGCCAAAATCATATCAACTCCGTGAGAAGCTCGCCAATAGACAAAGCCAGTTCATCTTTTGTCGTACCTTTTTTGATTTCCTTGCAAGCTTGGTCAAAAATCATAAAAGGATGGACTGTGGAGGTGAGCTCTGAAAATTCATTATGAACAACGAAATCCGCGCTCGATTGCTGAACCAGTTGTTGCACCGCCGTGAGGCGTTCCTCCAAGGGTGCCCGCTGGGTCATCTTGAATGCCACCAAATTGATTTCTTTATTGCTCGACCATTCTCTCAGGTGATTCACGATCTTTTCGTTGCTTGCCAGTCGTAAAGTCAGCTCCGCACCGGAGGGAATTTTGCTTGCGGTCTCAACCCTTACGCCGCCGATTAGAACTTCTTCGACGTGGTAGTCGCTGACGGCGGCGGCGTGAATGACCGCGCAATAAGAATTGGCCGACAATTCGTGCCGCAATAATTCACGAAGCTCCCGGTAGGTTGAAAACTCACGAATTTCATCGACCGCCGATGGGCGCGTCGCCAAGCGGGCGCATAAACAAGTCACGCGAAAACCCAGCTCGGAAAGAACCTCGGCAATGCGAACTCCGGTGCGACCCGTGCTCTGGTTGGTGATGGAGCGAACTTCGTCGATCGGTTCCGAGGTGCCTCCCAAGGTGATGAGCACGCGCGCGGCGGAGGAAGTCCGCGGCTGAGAAGGCCGCGGCTGTGAAGACGGCGACAGGGAAGACGGCGCCAAGGAAGAATTGGCCGAGGCGGCGGCAACCACCTCTTGCAGCAAAAGATCCGGGTCAAGGAGCCGCCCGTAACCGACCTCGCCA
>PSRN01000114.1 GCA_003176075.1 Bdellovibrio sp. | reverse complement strand
AGGTCGCCGCCGACGGGAATTTGTCGACCCAAACGTATCCTGATCAAAGCCTCTATCCCTCGAACTCGGTGCCCGCGATGGTTCGAAGGGTCAACAATGCTTTGATGCGCGCCGATCAAATTCAAAATAGCGAGGGAAAGCCGACGACAGACTATTACGTGCCGATCGTCGCCGACGCTGAAGCCGGATTTGGCGGGCCATTGCATTCCTTTGAATTGATGAAAGCGATGATTGAGGCGGGGGCTGCCGGCGTTCACTACGAGGACCAGCTGGCCTCGGAAAAAAAATGTGGTCATCTTGGCGGAAAAGTTCTCTTACCGACCCAGCAGGCGATAAATAACTTAGTCGCCGCCAGGCTGGCTTCGGATGTTTTGCAGGTGCCCACTCTTCTCGTCGCCCGCACGGATGCCCTCAGCGCAACTTATATGACGTCGGATATTGACCCTCGCGACAAGAAGTTCCTCACGGGCGACCGGACTGCCGAAGGCTATTACAAGGTGAAGTACGGCATGGAGATCACCATTGCCCGCGGACTCGCCTATGCCCCCTACGCGGATTTGCTATGGTTTGAAACGAGCAAACCGGATTTGGCCGAGGCCAAAGTTTTCTCGGAAGCCATTCGCAAACAGTATCCCGGAAAGGTCATGGCTTACAATTGCTCACCCTCCTTCAACTGGGAAAAAAATCTCGAGCCGCAAACCATCGCCAAGTTCAACAAAGAACTCGCGGCGATGGGGTATAAATATCAGTTTATCACCTTGGCGGGTTGGCACTTGAATAATTTCTACTCCTTTGATTTGGCTCGCCAGTTCCGCAGTGAAGGAATGCCTGGTTATGTTCGGCTGCAAAACCGTGAATTTTCGTCGGAGCAAGCCGGGTATACGGCGACCCGCCATCAACGTGAGGTGGGCACCGGCTACTTCGATCAGGTGTTGATGACCATCACGCAAGGCAAGGCTTCAACAGCGGCTTTGTCGGGGTCGACCGAAAAAGAGCAGTTTTAAGAATTATTGGAGGCTGTTTCATTTTGAAACAGCCTCGTGAAGATGGCCGATGATCCGCTCTTGGATGCTTTTCATTTCCTCGGGAGTTCGTCGAACTCCCCGGGCAAAATTGAGATCCGCCATTGACCAGGCGGGGATCAGATGAAGGTGACAGTGGGGAACCTCAAAGCCCACTGTCGCAGTCATCACACGCGGACATTGTGTGGCTTTCTGCAGAGCTCGCGCCAGAATTTGCGAGTTCCGTTGCACTTGCAAAAAAGCCTCCGTCGGTACGTCGAACCAGTGATCCACTTCGATTTTTGGAATCACTAAGGTATGACCGAGCGTCACTTGGTCCAGGGCCAGGATGGCGATGCTGTGTTTGTCCTCCATCAACTTGTAAGATGGAAGTTCTCCTTGAATAATTTTTGTAAAAACAGAAGCCATGATGATACCTCATTTGTTGGTCGAGCTGACTCGGGCGAGAATCGTATCATAGACTTGTTCGTTATTCAAAAACGCGCAGCCGTAGCCCGTGACGTCGGCGTTCGCCAGTGGCTTGCTCCAGATGACCTTTGCGTCAAATTGGTAAGAGTTAAGACCCTGCAAATCCACCATGATCCGGATCAGGTCACCGGGAAGGAAGGACGGGACCAACTCTGAAATCTCGAAGTAAATGCCGCCGGTGGAAAGATTCCTCATTTGGCCTGGCGATTCTTTGTTCTTGAAATCCGAAACCACCAGGATCTGCTGGTCCGTCAGATAGCGCGGTTGGGTTTGGATCATGCCGGCCGGGTACACGGTCGTCAGATCAATGAGATTCCGGTAGAGTGAAAAACCGTCGACGGGTGATTTCACGACGCGCATGCGAGTGAACAGGGAAGTCGTCTGCATCAACTGTGGTGTCAGAGTGGGGGCGACTAAAAGCAGATTCAGGGATCGCGGCACAGTGTTTTTTAACTTTTGCAAGAAATGGGGAAGCAAAACCTCGTCGTCGGGGAGGACCAAAACCAGGGCCGCCCAGTTTTGCAGTGTCCAAAAGGTAACGTCCTGTCCAAAAGAGGCCGTCGTTTCGAAGGTGAAGACATCGGCGCCGTGGTGTTCAAGGACCTCGTTGAGCATTTCTTGCTCGCGCATGGAGGTGCTGATGATCAGGACTCTTTTTTCCACACGATTCTAACCCCGCTCGTTGATCGGCTTGTACTTTAGTCCAATGGGGCCCGTCCACTTTCCACGCGGCCGGTAAATGCGATTGTTCCCGAATTGCTCGGCTGCGTGGGCTATCCACCCGGCGATTCGCGATACCGCAAAGACGGGAGTATAGAGATCCACGGGAATTCCCATGCTGTAGTAAACAGTGGCCGAGTAGAAATCCACGTTCGGCATGAGGCCTTTTTCTTTGTACATGGTTTCGTCGATCAAGGTGGAAATCTCGTACCAATGGTGTTCGCCGATTTGGCGGGTCAGTTGATCACTCAACTGACGAAGAATGGCCGCCCTCGGGTCGCCATTTTTATAAACCCGATGACCGATGCCCATGACTTTTTCCTTGGCGGCCAGCGCGGCTTTGACAAATTCCCTGGCTTTGTCCATGTTGGCGATCCGTTTCAACATCAGCATCACTTGCTCATTGGCGCCGCCGTGAAGAGGTCCCTTTAACGCTCCGAGGGCTGAAACGACGGCCGAATAAAGATCGGACAAAGAAGAGGCGGTCACCCGCGTCGCGAACGCCGAACAGTTGAGTTCATGATCGGCATGCAGGAGCAAACAGGTGTCGAAAACTCGCGCCATCTGCTCACTCGGCTCCTTGCCACTGTTGAGAAGGTACAAGAAATTCCAAGCCAGGGATTTTTCCGGTCGCGGCGCAACGGGTTCCCGCCCCTGACGGATCGCCTCGAGAGCGCAAACGAGCGGACCCATTCGAGCGGTCAGCCGGACGGCCTTTCTTCGATTCGCCTCCACCGAGCTGTCGTTAGCGTCGGCGTCCCAATGGGCGGAGATTGAAACGGCTGAACGCAGCCAGGCCATGGGGTGAACGTTTTTCGTCGGCAAGGTCTTGAGGACTTTCAGCAATTCACCGGGAAGTGTCATTTGGGACGACAGCTCCTGGTGAATGGAGGCGAGCTCACGGCTGTTCGGTAGTTTGCCAGACCAAAGAAGGGAGATGACTTCTTCAAAATTCGATTTCGCGGCGAGTTCCTCGATCGAGTAGCCGCGAAATGAAAGGGTGTTGTCCTGGATGGCCGAAATGGCTGTTGTGCAGGCCACTATCCCCTCAAGGCCTTTATCAATGGCTCCTTCATAAATGGGAATCGCTTCAGACATAAACCATCCTTTCCTGGGACTACAGCGCCGGCCGACAACAAAGTGGGACGATTAAATTTTCCCCGAGAGACGGTTATTTCGCAAGCTTTATGACTCGTTCGTTAACCTCCAGGACGAGGACAGTCAGGTCACGAACGGGCTCCGCTTGACCGGTGAATCGCTCGATCTGAAAGTAGATTTCATTGCGCAGGTCGTGGACAGATCTACGCGGAGCGCGAAGAACCGCGGCTTGCAGCCTGTCCCAGCCAAAAGATTCTCCAGTGGAAGTGGCCGCTTGCAAAACACCCGTCGAACAGATGATCAATCGGTCCTTGGCCCCCAGTTGAATGCTGTGTTCAAGAGGTTTTACGTTCAAGTCCAGTGAGAGACTTTTCCCGCCGGGCTCGAGCCGGACCAATTTATCTTGCCCTTGCGATTGCAAGAGGCACGCGACTTCGCCCATGGAACTGTAGCGAAATTCAAACGTTCTTCGGTCCACCACGGCGTAGACAATGGAAACTGAATCTTTGGCCTGCATGTGGGGACGCATTTCTTGCGCCACCAGTTCCAGCGCGCGCAGTGGCAAAAGTCCTTTTTTGGCCTCGATCCGTCCAGACAGTTTAAGCAAGACGGAAAGAAAAAGGGCGGATGTGGCGTAACCTGAACTGCAACTCAAGAGAACGCCGAATTTAAGGTGATCATCGTGTTCAAAAATATCGAAGTAGTCGCCGCCAAATTGGGATCCGGGCGCGAATTTGGTGCTGAACTCAAAGCCAGGGATGGAGGGAATCGCGGTCGGAGTCAGCGCCCGCTGAATCACCGATATCCAACGAATTTCCTGTGTCAGGTCAGTGATCACTTTTTCGAGGGACTGGTTGGTTCGCACGAGTTCCTGGCGGTAGCGTTGGATTTCTTGATCCTTTTGGCGCAAGAGTTCTTCAAGCTCCGAAATTTTCTCTTTAAGTTTTGCATCATTAGCCATGGTGATCTCATGGTAAATCGAACTTCCCCGCGCGGTAACTAGTTTTCCAAGCGCTGCCTTTGGTCGAGGCGCCCGGCGGCGTGGGCGGCGAAGGATCAAGTCGGTGCCTCCGGCACCTCCGCAGAGCCACGGGTGTTGTAAATTTCAATTGAGTTGAAGAATTTTCCGGGCTTCTTTGATTTCGGATTCCATCCGTTCTCTGACTGTGTTTGGAACTTTGTCCAGGACAGCCTTTGATTCCGATTCGAGCGAAGCAAGGCTTTTCAGCCGCGCCGCCGCTTTCGCCTTGATCCACGCGGTTGTCTGGTCGGAGGTCCATCCCCATTTCACCGCGCTCACGGGCGGCAGACTGTCCAGGGTCTGCTCGGCCTTGGTCGACCGCCAATAGAAATGGTAAAAAACCAAAAGCGCCAGCGTTTCACCGGCGCTCAGTAGAAGGTGGGCCCCACCCAAAAGAATGAACCGGTTGGTGGCTTGAAAGAGGGGAAATGCGGAGGTGCCGAAGGCACTGACTTGGCGTAATTCAAGAACGGAAGAAAGAAAAAGAAACAGGCCGCGCCCCCAAAGAACAATGAAAACAGTACTGAGAGCCGATATGGCGACGACCGGGAAAAAATCCATTGGCTTTATTTTGCGACGAAACATCAACGCGAAAGCCAGTCGGATCGCGAAACGCTCGGCGGCGATCGCGGCCAGGGTCCCGGCCAGGGAAAGAATGGGAGGAAAGCAAAGCACAAGTGAAAGGGTCGAGACCACGTAGGGACGGCGCGGAAGCAGCGCCAGGACCGTGGCGCAACCGAAAACCAGCAAGACGAAAAAACCTCCCGCTTCCCCCAACCAGAAAAGAATCTCAGGCGGCGACTCCATCCTGAGGTAAGGATTCAAATCCATAAAGAAGCCGTGGAAACAAAGGGCATAAATAACCACGGTTTGCAGCAAAAAGAACACCCGTCCATCCAGGGGGGATATCCCACAGCGGAGCAACCAGGATCGTCGGCTGAGCTCTCCCCAGGAGTACTGGATCCAGCTCCTGGTGATGGACCGCTCTTCGCTTGGCGCAAAAATGGAGACGGAATTGCCAAAGAACCTCTCCCACAGGCCGCGCATGAAAAAGAAAAAACCTGAAAGCGCTATCACCTTCGCCAAAAAAACCGTGACAATCAAAATATCGTTCATAGGCTCTCCAAAGATCCTGGCAGGTAAAGATCATAACGGATCGTTCGCCCCCGGTATTGATGAATGAATCCTCCCCTGAGGGGTGGTGATTTCAGCGGTCGTTTGACCGCAACCCGTTCGCGGGCGATTCCGAGGGCAAGATCGAGAATCGATCTATCACTTGATTCGAGCAGCGATCCATCCTTTAGACGCGAACCCAACCAGCCCCGCAAGAGCTGCATTTCGCCCCTCGGCAGGGCGGTCTTCGTCGATTCAGGAAACATCGGGTCCAAAAAAATGCAATCAGGTTGGTCATCCGCCTGCGAGCGGCGCAGGAATTCCTGACTGTCACCGGATCGCAGGTCAACGCGCGAGGCCACTTCAGCCATGCCCGGATGCGAACGTGCCGCCTCAAGGGCGTTTTTCGCAAGTTCATACAGCAGCGGTTCGCGCTCGCAGGCCGTGACCCTCGCCCCCAGGCGAGCCAGCGTCCAAGCGTCCTCACCCAGTCCAAAAGTGGCGTCGAAAATGTGAAGCGCCGGCTTACGGTGGAGTCCCAGGGCGCGGGCCAGCAGCTCATTCTTTCCGCGCAACGGCTTATGATAACGAGTTCGATCATTGATAAAATCAATGGCCAAAAATTTTCCCCCGCCGAAGGCGAGACGAAGACGACCTTCGTTAAGGTCCAGCCGGGGTTCCAAGGTCAACCACCAGATCCAAGTTCAACCATCAACAGCGAACAAAGATTTTCGATCGTCCACCAAGTCACAAGGAGCAGCGCGACTGTTCGTCCCAGCTGGTCGAGTTTTTGCAGACCCGATCCCGCCGGCGATTTGACCTCCCGCAATTTCCGCCAGAAAGAAACCGATATTAATGGCGGACCCACGAGGCTGGCCACAAACCATTCCGGCAGGGCATAAACATACTGATAGGCGGAAAAACCAATGAGCAATACCAACCACCAAATCGCCAACATTTTCTTGCTGCGATCAAACCCCAATAGAACGATGGTGTTTTGAAATCCCGCCTGGGCGTTGACCATGAGGGACGAGAAATTCTTGAGGTGAACCAGGAACACGGCGAACCAGCCGGTCAAGGCGCCGATCCACAGACTTTCCACGTCGGCTTGCCCGGTGACCGCCACTTGAAAACCCACTGTCAACAAAGGGCCCGCCATTAGAAAGACCAAAATTTCGGCTCCCCGTCGGAACCTCAGACCCCGCAGCCGGGTGAGCCAGGCCCCGAGAGCGACCCCCGTTGGGAGGGCCACCAAGTACAAAAGAACCGGTTGCACGACCACCGCCGGCAGCCCCAACAATCCGCCCACAGCCAAGTACACCGCCGCCCAAGCGCGGGTGGCCGCCGCGGTCACCCAGCCTTTTTGAATGGGCTTTTGCTCGGGATGAATCCGATCGAGGCCACGAACATAATCGAAATAGTCGTTGAGCAAGTTCGCTCCGACAAAGATAAAAAGCGCGCTAAGGACCGAACAGGCCACCAGCGTTGCATCCATCGGCACTTCATCCGCGAGGTTGTTCGTGAGCAAACAAAAGATGGGGAAAGCCACCAGGATCAGCGATCGGACCTTGAACACCTCCGGCCACTTGATAAACCAGGGTGGCTGGTGAATCTCTTCGACGGGAACGATTTGAAAGGTGACCAATTCGGAATCACTATTCGCGTTCAAAGTCTGAACGGGTATGGCGCGGGACTGGGTCGAAAAAGTTCCGAGCAGATAGGAGTCAAACTCGCTATCCCGGCGGGTCAGGGTTTTCAAGAGTCGATCGTGCGAGTTCAGTTGGGGTGCCTTCGCCAATAGAGGATTTCCGTCAGGGGTTGAAGCTGTGAAATCAGTTCCTGCTCTTCGGGCTTCAGGCAGGCCGAAAGAAGGCGAAGCTGATGTTGGTAAAGGGAAATGAGAAAACAGTTCTTCTCGTCGAACTCGTGAAGTTTTGCCTCGAAGATCTCACGACCGCCGAGGTGACGGAAGAAGTCATTCAGGTCTTTACAGTCCCTCAGGTCCCGCCGTCGCGGCAAACTCATCAGATCGCGCGTGGCGAAGGCGGCGAAAGAATTGAGATAGCCTGCCTTCAAATCGCCGAGCAGGGCCTTCCCTTCGTCATTGCGCACATTGAAATCCAACAGATCGTCACTGCGTTGAAAGAGCAGGCCCAGCACGGTTCCCATTTCGCTCAAAGAAGCGTGGAGGCCAGGCTCCATACGATCCGCCGCCATGAAAGGAGCGCGCAAGCACCACTTGAAAAGGGAAGAAGTCTTCAAGTTGTGAACGCGGTCCAACTGATTCAAATCGACCTCAAAATCACCGACCAAGGAGTCTTGCAGCCATTCTCCCTCGAGCAGGTCTGAAATCATTTCCGCCGTGTATTGGACCAGTTTGATATTGCCAAAGCCAGACAGGTTGACCATGACTCGCGCGAGCAAGTAGTCCCCGGCCAACACCGCGTATTCCGGCGAAAATCGCAGCCAAGCCGAGGTCTTTCCCCGCCGCAGCGATGAGCGGTCAACCAAATCATCGTGCAGCAAGGAAGCGTTGTGGATAAATTCAATCGTCTGTGAAAGCAAATGCTGGGTTTTGGCCCGCAAGCGAATTGCCTCGGAGACCCTTTTGATCAGTTGGGCCCTGAAGCCCTTGCCCCCGGTAAAAAGATCATCGTAAAGACTATTCAGCTTTGGTAGGTAGGAAGGGAAATCCTTCTCATCGTAAACCTTGAGGCTCATAAGCACAGAAATTGCCAAAAAAAGCTTCGAGTTTCAAACGTCTTGGCTTGAAGTCATGGATTTCTTTTGTCACTGTGGTCTGTGTGGGCCTTTTTTCCAGGGAGGAAGAGTCTTGCAAGAGTCGGCACCACACAACCCGTTTTTCTGGCGAGGGAAGCTTCGATTCCGCGAGGCCGATCCCGCCGGTTGGATGTTTTTCGGCGAAGCTTTTGCGCTTGCTCACGATTGTCTTGAGGATTTTATCGTTGAG
>PSRN01000220.1 GCA_003176075.1 Bdellovibrio sp. | reverse complement strand
ATGACTTTCGCGGAAGTCACTGTTCCGTACTCCGCGAATCGCGCCTGCAAAGACGCATCGTCAACAGAATATGGTAAATTTCCTACGTACAACTTTTTGCCCATGGCACCTCCTTACAAAGACCGGGCTGGTTTATCATGATCGGCGCCTAGGACAAATGCAGAAAAAGCACTGACTCTCGAACACCGGAACACGAACTTAACCTACCAAAGATTTTGCTAAGAACAAAGGCTTTTTGGGAGAATCCAAGCCCTGGGCCCATAAGCGGCTCTACGTCCAAGCTTTTCTTCTAACGTCAGCCCGTTCGACTTTGGACGTGCAATGCCAATTATTTAGATGCCAAGGCCCTGCAAAACTCCATACAAGGCCCAACATGGCCCATTAATGATGATGGTGACCACCTGGTCCGTGCGCATGGCCATGCGAGATTTCCTCTGCCGAAGCCGGTCTTGAGTTTACCAATTCAACATCAAAAACAAGGTCTTGGCCAGCAAGCGGATGGTTTCCGTCAAGGGTGACCGAGGCGTCAGTGACGGCCGTGACCCGCAGAACTTTCATATCTTCACCGAGGTCCAGCTGCAGAAAGGTTCCGACTTCAAGGTCTTTAAGGTGGGCTAGGTCAGATTTTGCGACATTGATAATCATGGCTGGATCGATGACCCCGTAGGCCTCCGAGGCCGAAAGCGAGACGGTTTTCTTTTGACCGATCAACATACCGCTCAATTCTTCTTCCAAGCGAGCGATAATTTGCCCAGAGCCGGTCAAAAAGGACATTGGGCCCTCATCCGAGGAATCAATGACTTGACCCTGCGAGTTCTTCAACGTGTATGAGAAATCGATCACCTTTTGCGGTCGAATGGTTTCCATAGGTGCTCCTGGGTTGCATCATTTTGAGACTCAACGCCACATCTCAATTTTTTAAACTATAAAGCACCCTTATGTGGAATGAGCAAGAAAAATGCCCTTTGCGGAAAAATTCTTGCGGAGAATTTACTCTCTCAGTGATCCTAAACATATGACCATAGGCACAAGCCACGCACGGTCTCTCCTCCTGAATTCAAGTTACGAACCGATGAAGATCGTGGGCTGGCAAAAGGCATTGATTCTTTGGTTCCAGGGAAAGGTGGAAGTCCTTGAGTACCATAATCTCTTTGCGCGCTCCGCAAGGCACAGTTTTCAGTTGCCCAGCGTGCTCAGGCTCAAGTCCTATGTGCGGCCTCGAAGAATCGGTGTTGTGCGCTTTTGTCGTGAGAATGTCTATATTCGTGACAATTACACCTGCCAATATTGCGGCAACCGCCATACGATTCGCCATCTCACGCTGGATCATGTTGTTCCCGCATCAAAGAACGGACCAAAGTCTTGGACCAATGTGGTCACCGCTTGCCGCGATTGCAATCAGCGGAAAGGTAACCGGACACCCCAAACCGCAAATATGCCCCTTCTCAGTGAGCCGGTGGTTCCGCACTGGCTTCCTCCGCCGGAACTTGAACACAACGATCAAATGCCTGGCTCGTGGTCGCAATACTTGCAGTTTCACGCTGGCTGAATTAATCGACTGACAAACCCACAACCCATTCGACCAACCGACAGACCAACCGACAGACCAATCGACAGACCAATCGATCAACCGATCATCGATCACGATCAACCGATCACAGCATTGACCTTCGACCACCGAATCAATTAAAAATTACAAAAAGGAGACTGAACCTATGAATCGCCGATTTTTTCTGTCCGCCAGCACCGCAGCTCTTGCCGCTTCATCGTCGGTCGCCATTGCCGAAGAATCGAAGGCGGGTAAAACTTTGCTTGATTACTCCGCCGACTGCACGAAGAAAGGTGAGCTTTGCTTGCAACATTGTGTGGAGAGCTTATCCACCGGAAACAAGTCCATGGCCGCCTGTGCGGCTTCCGTGCGCGAAATGTTGACGTATTGCCACGCACTGACCGAAGGGGTGGCGAGAAAATCGAAACACGTCAAAGCGCTTGCGAAGATCGCTCTCGAAACTTGCAAGGACTGCGAGACCGAATGTCGCAAACACAAGAACATGGAAGTTTGTCTTCAGTGTGCCGAGTCCTGTGCCGCCTGTGCCAAGGAATGCCAAAGCGTGGGCGGCGGAGCCGCCACGGGGTAAAAATACAATTTGATAAACGCCCGGCGAAGCTTCACAGTGAATGAATGATAAGCAAAGTTTTTGTTGCCGTTCTCGTGGGAACGGTAGGTCCTTTTTGCGCAGGTGAAGGGTTAAGACCTGAGCCCACCATCGAATTATTCTTCCGCGACGCCCGGCAAGTGCAAGAGCTGGTGCAGAAAAACGGTTGGTTCCGCGAGTTTCGTAATTCTCCGCTTTATGAGGGGGGTCTCAACCAGCTCGCGCCGGTGCTCTTTTCGATGGTCGATAAGTACGGCCCCTCCACTGACACTTGGAAGGGCTACCTTTTGGATACACTTTATGGCCAGATCTTGGGCGGGAAACCAGCGCTCATTGAATACTATGCAACCAGCACCGATGTTCAATCACCCGTCGTGATCACCTTCGGGCACTTGAGTGGGGCCGAGCGAACAATCCTTTCCACTTTCGCTCGCGCGTTTCGAAGCGCTGAACCGGTGGAGAAGGAAAATCACTTTGTCATAACGCCCGTGGAAGTTCGGGGACGGAAGTGGGCCTTGGGTCTCAGTGAAAGCTGTTTCACCATTAGCCGCGATATCGACCTGGCGGCGGTCGCCGGATCCAAGTGCTCCAGTCTCACCGGTCCTTCCGCCGACGTGACGGTGAAGTTTCACTTGGCCTATCAAATTCCGGTTTTGGCTCACTTGAAGGAGAAGTTTTTTTCCCTTGGTGACGTGGCCGAGATTCACTTGCAGTGGAATGCTTCCAACTTTTCCTTTCGTCCCGTGGACGGTTTTGTCTCCTTGCAAAAGCAAAATGCGGCGGCGGTGGCGGGAACCTCCGTTTCGCCGAATGTATTGCGGGCCTTGCCAGCGAGCACTTTTTTCTTTGGCGCCCTGGGGGTTCCGGCCTCTGGCAAGCGAAAAGCGACGAACTTAACCGTGTTCTATGTTCCGAGTGAAGTTGATCGCGAGACGAGTTCCGTGGAGGACCTGGGTGCCAGTGATCTGGTGAAGACGAAACTCTCTATTTCAATGGCTTTCCTGGTGCAGAAAACGCAAACCATCAATCAAACGCTGACGGACTTGATCTCATCCCTGACCGGAGATCCCCGCAAGACATTGCTGACCCGACCCGTTTGCGGCGATCAAGTGGTTCTGACAGCGAAACCGAATTTGCTTCATCAAGTGGAGGAAAACTGCGGTCAGCAAGAGGCGACTCCGGGGCGAAAGGCGCAAGCCGACAAGTTGGCGAAGTTGAGCCCTGTGTCGGCGGTCTATCTTTCGCCGGGAAAACTCTTGGCTCGACTGATCGATGTCGCGTGGAAGAACAAGATGGCCGGCAAGCCTTTGCCAGAAAAGCTGGTGCAAAGTCAAAAACTGGCCGAAAACCTACCCGAATATTTCTTCACGGGAATTGTGGAAAACGGGCGGCTGATATTGAAGCCGGCGGATAACCTTTGATGGTTGATTGATTTTAGGGGTCTCCAGGGAGGCCCCTTCTTGTTTGTCCGCGCGTGTTAACGAGCGTGCACTGGACACTGCGGACAGTGGATGTCCTGATGGCTTCGGTCTGGCGGAGAAGTTTCAAAGTAAAAGTTAGATCAATCTTCAATTCCAAATTGCGTCTTTGGCCAAGTTCCGCTTCCGCAATCCAATCCTTAAGGGGAGGCAAACCTTTGTTTTCTTTCGCTCTCATTGCCTTGAGTCCTCGATAATTGGCCTCCAAATCCGCATTCAATCTCTCCAAATGCTCCTGCGCCCGCAGAACAAGCTCCGCAGGATCGCCGACCGTGTGTTCATTGATCAGCGTCTCTATGTCGGCAATCAAATAGGAACGAGTGGCTTCAAAAGCGTCTTCAAACTTGCGGGTCCACGTCCCGGTGACTTGAGCGCCCGTGGCGTCTGCGGAGGTGTAACCCGTGGCGGCTTCGCCGCCCACGCTCACGTTCGCTAGAAATTCAAGAATCCCGCGAATAGACAGAATCGGCGGTGGATCGCCTTGCATTCCGTCAGCAAGAATGGCCCAGAAATTTTCGGCGTCCTTATCGGTGGGTTCAGGATTCGATGGATCATGATTCGAAATATCATGGTTCAAGAGAAAATGCCTTGGCAGCTGACGATTGCCCAAGGGTGAAAAAAAGCCCTCCTTGCTAGCTCCTGACCTGGCCAGGAGGGCGAGAGCGAGCCATTCGTGGGACGATAGTCCGCGGCCGTCGGCCACCATCGATTGAAGGGCTTTCTGGCGATCATCTGACACGTTCGAAAATAGCGACATGGCCAAGTCATTCTTGGAAAGATCAGGATCTCTTGGCGAGGTTGAGAAGCGTAAGCTGACTCCGGTTCCGCGAGAAGGGCCAAGAATTGATCTTTGGCCCGCTTTAAGGCTTCGAGTGAAACTCTTGAAGGATTCGGGAATTCTATTAGCTCGTTCAAATCGCGAAGAAGACCGAGGAGAAGAACGAGGTCCACCTTTTGTTTGTAGAACCACAACATATCGTCATTGGCTTTTGCGAGCTGGGCCGCGAGAGACTCATTCTCAGCATTGAAAGTTTCAACCAGAAGTCGACTGCGGGTCGCTTGGTTGACTCCGCGTGCAAGATCATAATCGATATCGAGTTTCCTGACGCGATCTTCAGCTTGCGCAACCAGCATTTCGGGATCGTCAAAGGAAGGATCAGGAGTCAATTTCCCGATCCGGTCGAGAAGATATTCGCGAATTTCATCCAATTGTCCCCTCAGTGAGAGCGGCCATGGCGAAGGACGCTGGACGGTGGACAACAGGTCTAAGATCCCCCTGATGGAAGCGAGCTGGGGAGGTTTGGCTCGCAACTCGTACGCAATAATGCCCCAAAAGTGAACCTCCGGTTTGACGTTCTCGAGTGGTTCAAAAAAGGCGGCGTCTCGCACTCCCGAGCTGGCCACCAACGCCAAAGCAGCCCAATCTTGCATTGAAGGATTCGGGTCTTTTGCAATTTCAGCGACAGCCCCCTTTGCGACATCTTCGTGGCGTGAAAACAATTGAAGGGATCTTTGCAATTCGCCTGGCTTCCGCCGAAAGTGGAGGCGATTGGCGGGCACGTTATTCCTCATCATAAGTCTGATAAACTTATTCTGAAAATGAATCAGCGCAAGTTCTCGCGTCGTATGGGCGCTTGCGTTTCCGGCTAAGATTGAAAACAAGATAGAAAAGAAAGATACCAGGGGAAGTATTCGCCTCAAAATCATGACAGAGGGTATTTCTAGTGGAGGGGTTTTCTGATGTACATGCGGCAAAAGGTTCAATGGCCTTTTTACATGGTTCCAATTGAAACGGAGCTATGAAACAATTGATCTCATGAAATATCACTTGATCAGGCATTTTGTCGCATCGTGGGCGGCGAAGAACCAAGTCGGTGCCTTCGGCACCTCCGCAGTGCCACGGGTGTCTTTGTGGTGGGTTTTATTCGTGGCTGCTGGACTTGGGGTCGTCTTTGCCTGCACCACCCTCGATTCACGCCCCGGTCCCCCCATCTCCGCCGTGGCTCAGGATCCTTCAGAGATTTATGGCGAATTGTTTCGCAAGGTACAACTCGCGCCTGTATTTAGTGATTCTAAAGAATTTGTTGACCTGAGGCCTCGGGGGTCCCCCGCTGAGATCGTCGCGCAATTCAACAAGGAATCTCCCACCACCGTTCAGCAGTTGCGTGAGTTCGTGGGAAAATATTTTCTGTCTCCCGATCAGCCGTCGGCTGGCTTCCAAAGTCGTCCCGAAGAATCAATTGAAAACCACATTCGACGGCTCTGGACCTATTTGCGGCGGGAACCCGATGTGACCGATCAGGTGGCGCCATCCCTTCTCCCATTGCCATTTTCCTACATTGTGCCTGGGGGTCGATTTCGCGAAATCTATTACTGGGATTCCTACTTCACCCAGTTGGGGCTGTTGGCGGATGGGGAAGAAAGGACCTTTCGAAACATGATTCTCAACTTTGTTCATCTGTTGAACGAAACTGGACGTATTCCCAACGGAAATCGCACGTACTTTCTAGGCCGTTCGCAGCCACCATTTTTTTCTCATATGGTCGCGCTTTGGCAAGATCGCTTTGGTACCCCATCCACGCTCCAGTTTTTACCGGCATTGGAAAAGGAATATCATTTCTGGATGCGCGGGGAGGATAAGGTTTCACCAGGTGAGGCCGTTGATCGAGTTGTTCGCTTGCAAGAGGGCGGCGTATTGAATCGCTACTGGGATGATCGTGCGGAGCCGCGATCCGAGGGTTATAAAGAAGACGTCGCATTGGCTGAACAGGCCGCGCAAAAATTCCATCGATTGCCGGGCGAGGTTTACCGCGATCTTAGGGCCGCAGCGGAATCGGGATGGGACTTTGGATCGCGCTGGTTTTCCGACCCGCGGGAGTTTGCCACCATACAAACGACTTCCTTGGTCCCCGTCGATTTGAATTCCCTACTTTATCATTTGGAGCTGAAGCTCGCTGAACTTTTTCAAGCCCAGGGTCAGCTCGAGAAAGCGGCATTCTATGGAGAACGGGCAAGCGTCAGACGCAAACTGGTCAGAGAATATCTTTGGCACGAAATCTCCGGCTCCTTTCGTGATTTCAATTGGCGCACGCGAAAACAATCCGAGGTGGTCACGGCCGCCACGGTCGCTCCGCTCTTTGTTGGACTTGCATCGCCGGGACAGGCCCGAAGAGTGGCGAAGGTTTTGGACCAGGTTCTCGTGCAACCCGGCGGAGTGGCCACAACAAGGCTCTTCACGGGTCAACAATGGGATGCTCCCAACGGTTGGCCTCCCCTTCAGTGGATGGCCTATGCCGGGGTCAAACGTTATGGTCAGGAAGCACTGGCGGAAAAAATTCGGCGGCGTTGGTTGCAATTAAATCTGAGTGTTTATCAGGCCACCGGTAAGCTCGTCGAAAAATACGACGTCGTGAATCTAAAGCTTCGGGCGGGAGGAGGCGAATATCCCCTTCAGGATGGGTACGGTTGGACGAACGGGGTCTATCGGGCGATGAGCACTTCGGTGGCATCGCTTCGTCATTTGGAAAGTGGATCCCCTCCATTGCAAAGTGGACCTTCTCCATCCGGCGATTCTGAACGTCACGCGAAGGCTCTCGAGCGGTAAAAGTCCAGCGACAGCGACTAAATTGCGGCAGCCATGCCGCCCAGTTGCATTAGGAACGTTCATCATGCGTCCAAAAAAATTCTTTTCTTGAATTGCTGATGTTCTAGGAGCCTGATCTTTTCGTTGGTAAGTTCTATTCGTGAGGAGGGAAAATCATGATTTCCATTCAAACCTGCTTGTGGATGAATCACGAGGCTGAAGAAGCGGCCAAATTTTACACCTCGCTTTTCGATGGAAGAATTCTACGAACCATTCCATATGGCAAAGCAGCCGCGAAAGCCTCCGGTCAACCTGTCGGTGGCCCCATGACTGTGGAATTTGAAATTGCGGGCAGCTCATTTCTTGCTTTGAATGGCGGACCTCACTTTCGTTTCAATCCCTCGATTTCGTTCTTTGTGAGCGCGGAAAAGGACATCGACAGACTTTGGGCCGAATTGAACGTGAAAACGAGAATGCCGCTGCAACGCTACCCTTTCGCCGAAAAATATGGATGGTGCGTGGATCGATTTGGCGTGAACTGGCAGCTGATGTCGGCTGAGACCGGCCAAACAATTTCGCCAGCGCTCCTCTTTGCCAACAAGAAATTCGGGCAAGCCGGCAAGGCGATTGAATTCTACAATTCGGTTTTTCCAAATTCCAAAGTGGATATGGTCGCCCGCGACGAGAAGACGAAGGCTGTTCTGCATTCTCGCTTCAGTCTCGCTGGCCAAAATTTTGTAATCATGGAAGGACCGCTCGAGCCGGATATGGATTTCTCACCCGCCGTTTCTTTTGTCATTCGTTGCCAAGACCAAAACCAGATTGATCGGATGTGGTCAGCCCTTTCAGCAGTCCCGCAGGCCGAACAATGCGGATGGCTGTGCGATCAATTCGGAGTTTCATGGCAAGTCGTTCACCGAGATTGGGGTGTCATGCTGGAAAATGCCGATCCCGCGGGACGAGAACGATTGATGGCGGCCATACTGAAGATGAAGAAACCGAACCTGGAAGTTCTTGAACGAGCATTGCGAGGTTGACGTTCAGGATAAAAGCGTGGGCGCTTGACGAGATAGGCTCCTAGGAGGTCCAATGTTGAAAGTCAGAAAATCGCAAGACCGCGGTCTGACCCAAATGGGTTGGCTGCATTCACGCCATTCATTTTCCTTTGGCGATTATATGGATGAGGACCATATTCATTTTCGGTCCCTTCGAGTGATCAACGAGGACATCGTGCAGCCTGGCCAAGGCTTCCCGTCTCATCCTCACAGGAACATGGAGATCATCACTTATGTGCTCAGCGGCGCGCTGGAACACCGTGATTCGATGGGAACACTCTCAACCCTGCGAGCCGGAGACATTCAAAGAATGAGCGCCGGCACCGGTGTCGTTCATTCCGAATACAATCCGTCGCTGGAGGAGCCTTCCCACTTTTTGCAGATCTGGATCATTCCGAGCGCGCCGGGTGGCGATCCCAGCTATTTGCAAAAGTCGTATGTGTCCGCCAACAGGAACGAGCTGGAACGCTTACTGGTCGCCTCAAAGGACGGTCGTCAAGGGTCCTTGTCGATCAAGCAGGACGTCGATCTTTATCTGCAGCACTGGACAGCAAAATTGAAGCACGAATTCACGCTTCGGGCCGGGCGAGGGGCCTGGATACAAATGGTTTCAGGCCGCCTCTCCGTCACAAACCGAGTGGGACAACAGGTTGGCAATGTGGAAACCGCCGAAACCGTAGAAATTTCCGCTGGTGACGGAGTTTCCGTCGAGGCTGGCTTGCGCGAAGAACTGATT
>PSRN01000079.1 GCA_003176075.1 Bdellovibrio sp. | reverse complement strand
GGAGCAGGAGGTGTTGCGACGTCGGAAGCCGGACTGTTTGGGCCAGTTCGAACAGCAGCCTGTGTTTCAGCGGCCGCTGGTACAGTGACCTGAGAAGGCTGTGACTCCGTCACGGCTGGCGCACTGTCAGCCGCCGCCACCAGAATCGGAATGGCCACCATCGGTGACGCAATAGTCGCCGCAAAGAGGACAAATGTTTGTTTCATGGCACTCCTCCAAAAAAAGGGTTCCGTCCGATCTCTTCAATTTCAAAAGCAAGGCCCACCCCAGATCCACTTAAAGGACCGCTCGCACTAACTCAATGTGAGACATTTGAACAGAGAGCCCAGCGCTTTTTAAGATTGATATGTATCTTCAGATAGTTATGAAGATTAGACAGGATGTTTCAAAAAGAGACTCTTTTGGGCCCGCGAATAGCCTTTTAGTTGCTGTCGCGAAATCATCGCTGGAATGCCGGCGGCGGGACAATCTTCGCTCTCTGCTTTCACGAATAAATTTCGTTTTTATCGGAATTTCAAAAATTACCTGTACAATGTAGAATTTGCTACTATTTCTATAATATGTCATCAGAAATTGCCAGATCATTGAACCTGCCAAAAAAGAGTTTCTTGCTGCTCGGTCCGCGGGGTACGGGCAAAAGCACCTTGCTTAAGATGAAGGTCAAGGCAAAACTCGATATCAGTCTTCTTCGTTCTAAACAGTATCTTCCGCTCTTGCAAAACCCCTCACTTCTCCAAGATTGGACGAACGGCTTGAAAGCCGGAGATTGGATCATTGTCGATGAGGTGCAAAGGATTCCTGCCCTCTTGAATGAAATCCATTCGATTTATGAGGACCGAAAACTTCATTTTGCGATCACTGGTTCAAGCGCGCGGAAGCTTAAGCGGGGAGGTGCAAATCTTCTTGCCGGTCGAGCTCTTCAAGTCTTTCTATTTCCCCTGACTTGGGCAGAAATGAAGAACCAGATCAGCGGGGGGGAAGAAGCCGCCATGGGTGATAGCGGAGGTGCCAAAGATACCGAATTTGCGTTGATCGAATACCTGGATTGGGGTGGTCTTCCTGGTGTCGTGAGTGACGAAGAACACCGGAAAGAAACGCTTTCGACCTACGTCGAAACTTATCTTCGGCAAGAACTGACCGAAGAAGGCCTCATCCGAAAGCTGGATCCATTTGCGCGATTTCTACGGATTGCGGGACTGTACAACGCGCAGGTTCTGAACGTTGAATCCATTGCACGCGAAGCTCATCTCCGGCGTACCACCGTCGACTCGTACTTTGAAATTCTTGAGGACACCTTGATTGGCTCGCGATTGGAGCCTCTTCATCTGGGTTTTCAGAGTAAGGAGGTCCGCCACCCTAAATTCTATTTCTTCGATAGCGGTGTAGCGAGGGCCTGCGCCGGCCTGATCTTTGAGGAGGTCGATTCCGTTTGGAAAGGATTTGCACTTGAAACGCAAATCCTTCATGAGCTGAGGTCCTATAATAGCTATCGCCAACGTGGGAAGAATTTCTACTACTACAAAGTGGCAAATGGCATTGAGGTTGATTTTCTGGTTGAGATTGAAAAAAAAACTTTATCCCGACCTCAGTCTCTGCTGGCCATCGAAGTGAAGCTCGCTCGACAATGGGATCGGCGATGGAGCAAATCCCTGAACGAATTTCTCGAGCGATCGGAAAGGAAAGTGAAACGTGCCATTGGGGTTTATACTGGAGCGACCAGGCTGCACCACGAAAAGGTGGAAATCTTCCCAGTTCAGGATTTTATGATGAAGCTCTCTGAAGGCGAGTTCTTTTAGGCCGCCTTCCTTATGAGATATGGTCTTAGTTCAGTCCTTAGAGCGGACTTAAATGCGAACCATCCAGCCGCGCGAATCCCGCACTTCCCCCCGCTGAATCGCCGAAAGCTGGTCGAACAACTGAAAGGTCACCTTCCGTTCTCTCGGCAGTTGGATCTTGAAATCATCCGATGCCAGTTCAGCGATGGAAGTGATGACCGCCGCGGTCCCGGTTCCAAAAGCTTCGAGAAGCTCGCCCTTCTGCTGCGCTTCAATCACTTCTCGAATAAGAAGTTTTCGCTCCGTCACGCGATGGCCCGCCTCTCGCAAGAGCTCAATGACGGCCGCCCGGGTGCCCCCTTCCAAAATGCTTCCATCCAACTCCGGCGTGACGACTTCGTTCTTGCAACGAAAGAAAACATTCATCGTTCCCACTTCTTCAATGGCGGTGCGCGAGTGATCCAACCAGAGGACCTGCGCGTAGCCCTTTTTCTTAGCCCGTTGCGCGGCCTTCAAGCTTCCCGCGTAATTGGCGGCGGCCTTGGTGGCACCCAGTCCGCCCGGAGCCGCCCGCAAATACTCCTTCTCCACCCAAATTTTGACGCCCCCTGAATCCTCGGAGTAATAGTTCCCCACCGGCGAAAGGATAACGAAGAAAAGAAACTCGTTGGAGGGGCGGACACCCAGAAAGGCTTCCGTGCCAATCAGCGTGGGCCGAATGTAAATGGCCGTCCCTCTTTCTTCGGGAAACCATTTCACGCAGCGATTGATCAAATCAACGAGCCCCGTCATCCACAGCTCACGCGGCGGCGCCTCCATGCACAAGCGATCAGCCCCATCGCACATCCGCTTCCAGTTGAACTCCGGGCGAAAGATCGCAAATCCACCATCTTTTTGACGAAACGCTTTGAGTCCCTCAAAGAGGGCTTGCCCGTAATGTAAAACACAGGCCGCCGGATCGAGCTTCAGCGCCTGGTAGGGGAGCACTCCCTCCGACACCCAGCCCCCTTGGCGAGTGTAGCGAGCCATGAAAATTTGATCGGCGAAATATTTTCCAAACCCTAATTCGTGAGCGGGCGGCAGCTGGGGCATGTGATCTCCTAATTGGCGCCGATTATGAAAGCTGCTGGGATTTGTTTCAAGCAAATAAGCACCGACTTGGTCAGTGTTTCAGGGGAGAACTTTCAGACCTCGGCGGCGCCTGTTTCACATGCAGCGCCGGTTGTTATGGCCGGTTCTTATGATAGATGCGCCACTTAGGCGCGCACCCGCCACCTGGGCGCGCTCTCACCATCTCTCACCATTTAGACGCGCCCTCAGTTGACCTGATAAACCTCCACCAGCAAGTTGCCCCCTTTGCGAATGCCGAAGGGGTCGGTTTCCGCCAGAGCGGTATCGGTCGGGCTCAACACCCACTGACCTTGCAGGTTCTTGGTGAAGCTCACGTCCGTCTTTAAGTCAGCTTTGATGCCATTGAGGTCGACAACCAGCAAACCTGGATCCAGCGAGCCATCCAATGTGATGGGCGTTACGCTCAATGCATCCTTGATCAGCTGGTACTCATAGGACACTGAAATCGTGGCGCCATCCGCCGGAG
Source organism: Bdellovibrio sp. (assembly GCA_003176075.1). Taxonomy (GTDB): domain Bacteria; phylum Bdellovibrionota; class Bdellovibrionia; order Bdellovibrionales; family Bdellovibrionaceae; genus PSRN01. Next base: position 7,785 of record PSRN01000079.1, on the reverse strand, counting down.
CATGGTCGAACACCAACTGTCCACTCTTGATGGCAAACCCTGAAGTCACATCCTGACCATTCACTTTCACGTGAACCGAGGAACCATCGACAGACTTGCTGGCCAAGGCAAAGCTGGACTGGTATTGCAGATGGCCTTGCGGCAGGCTCGATGTCGTGCCGGTCACCGTGACCGTCGCGGGGACGCCGTTCAGCGAGACCTGGATATGCCGCTGGTCAATCGGCAAGGACCCGTCGAGCCCTGGCACCTGATCGGCGATATATTGAACGGTGTATGTCGTTCGCACTCGATCGATGACGTGATTCAAGATGGTCGAGAACGTGGTTTTCCCGGCGATCAGATCGGAGTAAAGAAAGAATTCTCCGTTCGACGCCGTGACCACGCTGGGCATTCCCTGAAAAGGGCTGCTGTAACCAGGAATCGCGGGGGCCGCCAAGAAGATGTTCATTTGCGATTGTTGAAGCGAGGCGAGAACCGACGAATAAGTGGGAGCAGGTACCAAGCCGTTGTTGTTGCCGGGCGCATAGAGGAAAGGCGCATCCGTCATCACAAGGCCGAAACGCTGCGAACCAGGGGCAAAAGCCGCGGTGCCCGCCTCGATGATGGCACCCATTGGATTTTCGTCAATCGTTGGTCCACCGGGGTCCTGGGCTCCACAGAAAGACTTGAGCTGCGCCACTTGATTGACGAAGTCTTGCACTTCCGTGAGGGTCGCCGGATTTGCAGGATCGTTATCATAGAATCGCGCGCAGTGCTGAACCGTAAAATCTCCGAAAGTCACAAGGCACATCCGCGAGTGGTAACCGTTGGCCCGACTTGTCGAGACGAAATTGGTGACCGCCGTTTTCGCCGACGCCAATGATGAAGTCATCGAGCACGTTACGTCCAGGATAAAGACAATGTCGGCCGTTTGCTTGACTTCTTGGTTGTCCGTCACCAACTTGTAACCGCTCACAGGCACGCCGTTTTCAGTGACGGTCAGTTGACCGGAACCCAAATTGTTGATTGAGTCGCCGGTTCCGTCGACAACTTGAAAGCTGATGGTCGTCGCGTTTTGTCCATATGCGCTCTGCTGAAAGCTCGCTTGCGTCGTCGACATCGGCATATTTGTCGAGCTGATGAGCTTCATATTCGAAGGAGGGATGGTGACCGTGCCACCTCCGCTGGGGCCACCCCCGCTGGGGACACCCCCGCCCGGGGGACCCGATCCGCCGGCACCGGCACCACCGCCGGAACCCGGTGGCGTGCTTAAGTTCCCGGGATTCGTTGGTGTTGTATCGGCCGGCGTAAAATCATATTTCGCGCAGGCCGAAAGACCCAACATACAAATCAACATCCTAGCCCTAAGATGTAATTGACCCTTCATGTTAGTATTCTCCCTCAGGCTTCAACGAAGCGAGATTGATGCCAAACAACCTTCATGGGGGAACAACGCCCGAAATCCGGAGACTTGTGTTGCGATTTGCAAATTGAGATTTTTTGATTTTGCGCGGTTCTTTTGATCAAAGCCTCGACCTAGATCGCAAAAAAGACCGCGAATTCACTTGATGAAAGTCGAGCTTTCAAAAGGTCACGATGGCGTCAACCGAGCCAACAATTCAGCGGCATTTTCATCGTCTTAAAGTTTCGCACAATCGCCCGCATTGCTCCCTTTGGTTCCGCAGTCTATGATGACCCTGTTCCATCATTATATAGTATCGGGATCGCCGTATCGGGATAGTACCGGTGGATCATCGACAAGGAACTGAACCAAATGGAGGGAGTTTGAGGTGAATCGAAAAACAATCAGTCGAACGGGCGCAACAAAGAATCTTTCGGATTCAGCGAGCAGAGGCTTGGCGAGCCTGCTCGCGCTCACCATACTTTCATTCACAACGACGCCCAGTTTGAGTTCCGCGGCGGAAATGAGTTGGGATCTGGGAGCCGCGACGGGCTCCTACGGCGGCTCTTCTTATACCGAAGCCAACTTGGGTTTGAATTGGTTTTTGCTTGATTACTTGAATTGGCGAAACGCCCTCTTCGGGCGTTTTGTTTCCGGCGCCGACAATGTGTTCGGTCTCGACTCTTCGCTTCGACTGCAAACCTTTTTATCCACCGAAAGCGGCGGGCTTGGCGTCGGTTTCTTTGCCGGCCCCGGCTACCGTTTTGCGCGCTCCGATTACTCGGCCGCTTTTCTTGAAGGGGGCGTGCAATTTAAATTGGGCGGACTAAGAATTGGCGGTGGCGTGAAACAATTTTATTATTCAAACCCGGGTCTTGATGTTTTGGGAAACCGTCTTCCGAACACAGACACGGTTTATTTCATAATTCTCTCGGGCGGAGGCGTGCTGTAGAGCCTATCTTAGAGCCAGGGCGTCGGCCAAAAAAAAAAGCCCCTCTCGGAGGGGCTTTCAATAGGCAGAGCCCCTCTCGGAGGGGCTTTCGAAAAGGCTTGCGAACTAAGTTCAAGAGAACTTAGGGCTGCGGCTTTTTCTTTTTGGTTTTCTTGGCGTGCTTTTCGCCGGGCTTTGCATCCATTTTGTCTTTCTTAGGATCTTCAGTTTTGGCCGCCGCAGGCTGTACAGCAGCATCCGGTGGGGGTTGCACAGTATCAGCTGCAGGGGCTCCTGCCGCTCCTGCACCCTGAGCCATTGCGAATTGACCTGCCAAAACCAGCGAAGCCAAAAGTGTTGCGAATTTCATGGTTCCTCCTTTTGTGGTTGCGTTGCTTACACCTTCACTATAACAACCCAGATTAAATTCGACCTGAGAAGGAGATTAAAAGTTTTTTACTCGAAAATGAAATGACGCCCCTTTTTGTTCAGTATTTTCAGCTACTTGCGATGGTGCCTGATCCACCCACAGTTCGCCGCCATGCACGTCGGCGATTTTTTTAGCAATCGCAAGTCCCAAACCAAACCCGGGTTTGCGGGCCCCTTCGCTCCCCGTTCCACGGCGAAACCGTTCAAAAATAAGATTTTCTGAACCGACTGGAATCCCTGGTCCGTCGTCAATGACATCCAATTGTTGGTTCTCCTTTGTCCACCTCAAACGCACTTGCACCTGCGAGCCCCGGGGGGAATATTTGGCGGCATTTTCAATCAAATTGTAAATCAGGGTGGTCAGAAGTTGTTCTTCGCCTTTGACCTGCGGACGCTCAAGACCACTGACCAGCGGATCCATCAAATCAAACTTGATGCGAATATCTTTTTGCCTGACCACCGGCTCCAACTTGTGGATCGCCTCCAAGACGAGTTCATCCAAGAAGAGTTTCTGAAACTGCAACGTTTCCACTCCGGCGTCCATGCGCGCCAGCGCCAACAAGTCCCTCACCAAATTGGTGAGGTGATCCACCTCGGTCAGGCAGCTCTCGATCGATTCGGTGGTGAGGGATTCCTGGCGTCGCGCCGATTCCAGCGCGCCTTTCATTACCGTGAGAGGCGTCAGCAACTGGTGGGAGGCGTCAGCTATGAACTTTTCCTGGCTTTGAAAGGCCCGATCAATCCGCTCGAGCATTTGGTTCAAGGTCAAGGCCAGGTCGCGAATCTCGTCGCGGGTTTCGGGCACCGGCAACCGTTTGGAAAGTTCCTGGGCGCCGATGCTGTTGGCCTGGGCGACCATCACGGTGATGGGCGCCAGCGCCCGGCCGGCAAGAATGTAACTGGCGAGCATGGCCATCAATAAGATCAGCGGAATACTCACGGCAAAGGCCAGGTGCCGCGTGGCCAATTGGCTTTCCAGCAGGGTCGTGGGAGCGGCAATTTGCAAAATCAACTGCGGCGGCATGGAATTATCGATGGGAAAGTGAATCACCCGATAGGCCCCCGCCTCAGGGAGCGGCAGCCCGTTCAAATCACGCTGGGTTGAATAAACGACTTCCTCCCCTTTCCCCAACCGCTCAAATTCAGCCTGGAAAGGAACACGAAACTCACCCCACAGCCCCACCTTTGAGAGGATGGTTCCGGACCGGTGGCGAATTTGCAAAAGCGCGGTGCCCAGCGCGAAGGGGTAGCTCTTTAAGTGGTCAAGCTGCGGTGGCGTCAACAACAGGTCGCCACTTTGATCAAGCGTAATCCCTTCGACCACATCGACGGCGTAATTGAAAAGCGCGTCGTCGAATTCCTTTTGCAGAGAGCGTTTGAGAAATTCCGAAGTCGCGTAGCCAAACCCCCCCATGGTGAGTCCAAAAATCAAGACGTTCAATATCGTCAGGCGAAAGCGAATCGAAGGCGCGAGTCTACGGATTCTCTTTAAGGACATAGCCCACTCCGACCACCGTATGAATCAGCTTCTTGGCGAAGGGCTGATCAATTTTCTTGCGGAGCATGTTGATATAGACATCAATGACGTTGCTTTCCGAGTCGAAATGAATATCCCAAACATGTTCTGATATACTGATCCGCCCCAAAGGGCGCTCGGGGTTGCGAAGCAGGTATTCCAATAGCGCGAATTCTTTCGTCGTCAGCGAGATCTCCTGGCCCCCGCGGCGGGCCTTGCGCGAAATCAAGTCGAGTTCCAGGTCGCAGTAACGAAGGATAGAACTTGCTCCGGTCCCGGATTTCCGCCGCAGCAAGGCCCTCACCCGTGCGAGCAGTTCGTCAAAGGCGTAGGGCTTGGTGAGATAATCGTCAGCTCCCGCATCCAGCCCGGTGATCTTGTCCTTCGTGGTTGAAAGCGCCGTCAGCATTAAAATGGGTCCTTCGTAACCATCGCGCCGCAGGTGCCGGGCAGTGTCAAGGCCGTTTTGATCAGGCAGCATGATGTCGAGAATCACCAGGTCATATTCGCTTTCGCCGATCAATGATTCGGCCGTGGACCCGGCTTCGGCAATGTCGACGGCATAGCCCACCTCCATCAGCCCTTTCTTCATGAATTGGGCCATTTTTGTTTGATCTTCGACCACTAAAATTCGCATGACCGGATTCCTTTCTGCTGCTTGCCGTAACATCCCAACACCCGTGGCGGCCGCTTACGGAGGGCTCTTGGTTGGAGAGCCTCCCGCACCGGGTTTGCCACTTCCGCTCGTCGCCGGTGCCCGCAGGACGTTGGTGATTTGCGAAGTGTCTTGATTGTAATGCACTTCCACCGGCGTCTTATTGGTGATGCTTTCCCGCAATTTTTCCTGCATGGAGCCATCTTGGGGAGCGAATAGCTCGCCCGCATGTTTGGCAAAGCGACATTCCAGCCGCTCGTCATACTCTCTCATGCTGGTCACCACATCGGTGATCGTGGTGACGGGGGACTCTTTTTCATTAATCGCAGTACTCAGCTTCAATGGCTTGTGTTCCTCAATTTCACGGCTACCCGTTTCGGGCGGCGCCGCCCGCGCTCCCGCCATCCCGGCAAAGACCGACAGGCCCAGAGCCAGACAAAATACAAGTCGGTGTCTGCACCAGCTCCGCCGCCCGAGGCGGCTCCTTCGGCACCGCCGCAGAACAAGCCATCCCGACACAGCACTTCTTGGATGCGCTTCTGGATGCGCTTCTGGATGCGCTCTTAGACACGCTCTCAGTTTTCGACCAAGATTCACGTCACCTCCTTTGACCTTGAAACACTCCTCCAAAGAACTTAGAAACACATTAGCCTACGGATTGAATTGAGAAAAGATTTCGTAGCAAAGAATTTCGGAGCAAACAATTATGAGCGAAACAGTACGCCTGACTCAAACGGTGCAAAAGGGCGGATGCGCCGCCAAAGTCGCCGCCCATGAACTGCGCGCCCTGCTTGCGCGGGTCAAGTTTCCGCCGACCGATCCGGCGGTGCGAGTGGACGGATCGACTTTTGATGATGCCGCCATCGTCGAAATCAATGACCGGCTGGCGCTGGTGCAGACCTTGGATTTTTTCACGCCGATTGTCGACTCGCCTCGACTGTTCGGCCAAATCGCGGCCGCCAACGCGCTGAGTGACGTGTACGCCATGGGAGGACTTCCCAAAACCGCCATGGCCATTCTCGCCTACCCTGTCGCCAAGCTGGATCGCCAAGTGATCTCGGAGGTTATTCAAGGAGCCTGCGAAACCTTGAGTCAAGCAAAGACTTCGCTCGTGGGCGGCCACTCCATCGATGATGAGACCCTCAAATTCGGCCTTTCGGTGACTGGCTTTGTGGATCCCCGCCGTGTCTGGACAAACGCCGGCGCCCAACCCGGCGATGTTTTGATCCTCACCAAACCCCTCGGTACGGGCACACTCACCGCCGGGCTCAAGAAGGGCGCCTGGTCGGAAAATGAAATGGCGGAGGCCATGGATTCCATGAGCCAAATCAACGCCCTGACCGACCTCCTCAGCGACACCCCTGGGATTCATGCCGCCACCGATGTCACCGGTTTTGGACTGGCGGGACACGGACTGCAGTTGGCCAAAGAAAGTCAATGTGGATTGGAATTTTCCTTTTCCCATCTGCCACTCTTTTGCAAAGCACTCACCTCGCTGACGGCAGGTCATTTGACCAAAGCCCATCGCACCAACGCCGAGTATGTCGGCGAAGAAATTTCGTTCAACGAGAGCTTGAGCCCCACGCAACGTTTGATGATGTTTGATCCACAAACCAGCGGCGGCCTCCTGTTAACCGTCGATCCCGATCGTGCCGCAGCGATTTTGTCGCGGATTCAAAAACGCTTTCCCAGGGCCAGCGCCGTGGGCCGCGTGATCCCCTCCCCTGCGGCGAGGGGTTCCGCGGCGGCTCGCTTGTCTGTCGAGCCGTGAGCGAAATGATCATAAACACACCGTTTGTTGAAGAAGTCCATTGGACAAAGCTGATTGAAGAGTCTTGGTCCATTCTGGACGTGCGCTCCCCTGGTGAGTTTGCGGACAACGCACTACCCGGTTCAGTCAACATCCCCATTCTGACGGACGAGGAACGGGCCCAAATTGGCACGACCTACAAGCATCAAGGGCGAGAGGCCGCCATAGAGCTGGGGTCTCGGCTGGTCAGTGGCGAAACCAAGGAGCTTCGCCTGCAGGCCTGGATGAATGCTCTTGCCGCGAATCCATGCTCCGTGATCACCTGCTGGCGTGGCGGCTTGCGCAGTGAAGTCGCCCAACAATGGTTGGCCGAACGAGGGGTTGAGCGACCGCGCTTAAAGGGCGGCACCAAAGCCTTTCGCCGCTTTCTTCTCCGCCAGATGGATGAAATTCTATCTGTCCAAAAATTTCTGGTGATCAGTGGTGAAACCGGCGCCGGGAAAACACTTTGTTTGCGGGCTGCCGCTCAAACCCGGCCGGTGCTGGACCTTGAGCATTTGGCAAAACACCGCGGATCGGCCTTTGGCGCCGTCCTGGATCACCAGCCCTCGCAGGCCAGCTTTGAAAACCTGATCGCCGCCGAACTCCTCCGCACATCCGGCAATTCGCACCTGCCGCTCCTGATCGAAGACGAGAGCCGCATGGTGGGTTCCCTGGTGGCCCCACAAGCTCTCTTTGAGCGCCTGCGCGCCTCGCCGGTTATATTTATCGATGAGCCTTTGGCAAAACGGGTGGAAAACACCCTGCGGGAATATGTCCTGGAGAGCGACCTGCAGCACTCCGAGAAGCTGCAGCGTTATTACCGCCAGTCTCTCCAACAAATCAGCAAGCGGCTCGGCGGTGAGCGGTACCGACGCTGTCTTGGCATTTTGAACGAGGCCATTCAACGAGCGGATCTTGAACTTCATCGTGAGTGCATTTCTATCTTGTTAAACGACTATTACGATCCACTTTACCGCAAGAGCTTTAAAATCCGACAACCCCAAGTGATCTTTCGCGGCTCGCGCGCCGAAGTGAGTGAGTTCCTCGGTAACCCAAGTCGGTGCCTCCGGCACCTCCGCAG
>PSRN01000092.1 GCA_003176075.1 Bdellovibrio sp. | reverse complement strand
AAGCACTTTCAACTCGATCAACTTTCCCTCCAAAATCGCATTGAGACCCAAGGCCTGCGCCGTCTTGGCGATTTCAGGCATGTTGTATTCACCGCCCAGGCTCATCTTCACCCAATCGACTTTGAGCTCTTTTGAATCAACAACAATCAAATCTCCCGTCTTATTGAGTTCCTGAATCAGCAAATCTCGCGCCCGACCCCGAAGCTCGGGTGCCCGGGTCCCGCCCTCATCAAGAAAAGGCAGGATCATCAGGCGCTTGCGCGGGGAAACCTCGTTCAGCGTGGTGTGGCGATTCACCTCTGAAACCTTCTTATGAAGCACCGTCGGCTCGGTCGAGGTGCAGGCGGAAAGGCAGAGAAGGAATATGCCGAGAAGCGCGTTAAACATTCCAACAATGACCGTCTTTTCAGCGACCGTCTTTTCAGTGATCGTCCCGGCTGTGATCATCTCCGTGAGTTCCACATCCATGAGTCCCCCCCTTCAAATTCACTCTCAAGCCAACGAAGTTCTAGCATGGGCGGCGAAGCCGCCCCTTCGGCGAAGTTCTACTTTCCCTTGGCGATAACATATTTCAGTTCCGTTTCCGTCACCCCTTTAAGAACCAGTTTAGCATTATTGACCTGAATTTCCGCGACCCTTTGTGCCAGATCCTTAAGTCGGGTTGCCGTCTCAATTTCAAAAACGACAGCGTCGTTGCCGATCAGCCTTTCCCGCACGGCACGAACGTCCCGGGATTTGGCCTTCAACGCCTCACGAAACCCTTCCTGAACCAGAATTGGCACTGGCCCAACCAAAGTCACGCGGTAGGAATTCGATTGAACGGCGCCCCGCTGCCACGACTCCAAGGTCTGGCCCGCCAGATCAGTCACCATGGTGTCGAGAATTTCACGCAGCTTGGTCATAACGACTGTCGATTTCGCACCGACCTCGGTTTCCACCCGGCGAGCCACTTGCGCCAGCTTTCGCGCGCGCGGCATATGGACCACGCCCATCTTGAGGTCCAAAAGATAAGCTCCCGGGCGGGAGGGACTGGGAAGAATCTGCATTTCTCCCGCGACCACCACTTGCACCCCTCGTTGCGCGGCCACCGCCTGCATTTCCGCCGGGCTGGGTTCCAGACTGACCGGGCTCGCGAGCGCATCATGAACATTGAGCCACTGTGGCCGCAGCGAGAAAAAACCCGTCTTCAGAAAACCGTTGCGCAAAAGGTTCTCCAGCGTGGAGTTCGCTTTGGCGAGAAAAGCACGCGTGGCGTCCGCGGAGGTGGCGAAGGCACCGACTTGGCCAGCGGAGGTGCCAGCGCCACCCACGCTCGCCGAGGACCCGGGAAGCCACCAAGCCCAGCTTTGCTCCTCCGTTTTGTCGATCCAATAGACGAGTGGAAGAAGCACCGGTTGCACGTCCGTTTCAAAGGCCAAGCCATTATTCAAGATCAACTGATCCACGTCATCTTGATTGACCTTGAAAGCGAAGGTCATCTTAAAGCCGCCGTCGGGAAGGGGCTCCAAGTTTCCCGGCTTGGCAAAAGGAAGCAGCCGGGGCGCCAATTTGATGATTTTGTTCTGAATGACGGCTTGGTTTTTGTGGAAGCGCTCCTCCCCCAAAATTTCAATCAACAAATCTTCAATGGCTTTGGCCTGGGCTTGGTCGTTCAACTCGTGCCTGGCCTGGGCCGGATTCTTTTCCTTGGTCGTGACTTCCACCGTACGGTCCACGAGGGTGGCTTGCGCGACCCAGCCCCCGAGTCCCAAGGCCCAAAACAGGATCCACGAAATTTTATGGGTCCACGAAATTTTGTTCATCACATCCTCCCTTCAGCTCACACCCGTGGCGGAGGTGCCGGAGGCACCGACTTGGGCAGAGCCGCCCACGCACGTCTGCATTTCGATAAAACTGGTGCGCCCCATTTCCGATTGCACTTCCTCAAAGAATTCGGGACTCACACGGACGCCCTGGATCTTCTCGGCGCCAATCCTCACCGTCCGGTCGAGCTCGGGCAAATGAAAAAGAAAATCAACCGGAGTTTCGCCGGCAAATTCAAAAAGAAGACGGGACAGTATTTCAATTTCGTCTTCTTGCAATTCATCAACCCGAAAGACCATGCGCCGGACCTTCTTTAAAGAATCCTCAAGCAGCAACAAAGTGTCGAGGATCACCTTGGCCTGTTGATTCTCAACTTCTAAAAAACCACCCACCAGGAAAGGCTTCTCAAGCTTCAGCGTCGCTTCAAATTTGGTGTAAGCATCGGGAAAAATCACCAGCTCGCAGCTCCCCGTCAAATCCTCCAGCCTGGCAAACGCCATGCGCGTCCCTTTGCGGGTGATCAGTTCGCGAAACTCAGTGAGAATGCCGGCGACGATGACCCGTTTCTTGTTCTGGTCGCGGTTGCGAAAATCATATTTTGGCGTGTCCGTGACCCCTTGTTTTTGAAATTCAGCGAAGACGCGTGGCATTTCATCAAGTGATCCGGTGACCCAAAGGGAAATCAGTTTTTCGAAACCCTTCAATGGATGATCACTCAAAAAGAACCCCAGAACTTCCTTTTCGCTGTTGAGCGCGACCGAACGAGGCCAGGGTTTCATCTCCTCCAGGGTGATTTCCTCGCTGGCGCCGCCCTCCCAATCAAACAAGGACCCCTGTCCCGTTTCACGATCCCGGCGAACGACCTCCGCGCGATCCACATACTTCGAGTACCCATTCATCAGTTGCGCCCGATGAACCCCGAATCCGTCCAAGGCGCCCGCCTTAATCAGGCACTCAATGGTTTTCTTATTGACCCTCCGTATGTCCACCGCGGTAAAGAAATCCTCCAAAGTCGAAAAATTCTTTCCCGAGGCCGCTTCGCGGCCCTCGAGGATGGCCCGAATGGCCGATTCACCAAGCCCCTTGATGGCGCCCAAACCAAAGTAAATATCATTCCCCTTGACGGTAAAAAGAAATTCCGAATGCCTGACATTGGGGGGAAGCACTTGCAGACCATGTCTTTGGGCATCCTTCACGTATTTGACAACCTTATCGGTATCCGAAAGTTCGGTGGAAAGAAGAGCGGCATAAAATTCAGCCGGATAATAGTGCTTCAAGTAAGCGGTGTAGGCCGCCACCACACAGTAGGCGGCGGCGTGGGATTTATTGAAGCCGTAGTCGGCAAACTTATACATCAGTTCGAACAAGTCCTCGGACTTCTTTCGGTCAAATCTTCTCTCTTCCGCCCCCCGCAGAAACCGTTCGCGGTGCTTGTCCATTTCTTCTTTGATCTTCTTGCCCATCGCCCGCCGGAGCATATCGGCTTCACCGAGTGAATAACCCGCGATGCGCGAAGCAATCCCCATGACCTGTTCCTGGTAAACGATAATGCCGTAAGTCTCTTCGAGAGTCTCTTTGAGTTCATCGAACAAATAATCGACCTGCGCTTCACCGTTTTTTCTCTTGGCATAATCCGGAATCATCGCCATGGGACCCGGACGATAGAGCGCGTTGATCGCCGTGATATCAAAAAAACTGTTGGGTTTGATTTTGCGAATGGCGTCCGTGATGCCTTCACTTTCAAACTGGAAAATCCCGGCCGTGTCCCCTTTGGACATGAGTTCGTAAATACCCGCATCATTCAAAGAAATTTCCGCCGTCGTGATCCGCTTGCCGCGGTTCTGTTCGATCAAGCGGAGGGCGTGTTGCACATGGGTGAGCGTCTTTAGTCCCAAAAAATCAAACTTGATCAGACCAATCTTTTCGGCGTGCTTCATGTCGTACTGGACGACGGTTTCACCATTGGCGCCGCGACAAAGCGGCGCGTGCCGCACCAATTCGCCGTCGGCGATAATGACGCCGGCGGCATGGATCCCGGCGTGGCGGACAAGACCCTCCACCCGTCTTGCCAAATCGATGAGGCTGGCCACTTGCGGGTTGGCGTCCATCAATTGCTGCAGACGCGGCTCCAGTTCCAGCGCTTCGCCGATGGTGATATTCAACTTGTCGGGCACCAGTTTGCTCACGGCATCGACGTCGCCAAAACTCATCCCCAAAACCCGTCCCACGTCTTTGATGGCGGCCCGGCATTGCAGTTTCCCGTAAGTGATGATTTGTGAAACCGATTGAGTCCCGTATTTTTCGGTGACGTAAAGAATGACTTCAGCCCGGCGGTCCTGACAGAAATCAATATCAAAATCAGGCATCGAGATCCGCTCGGGATTTAAGAACCGCTCAAAGAGCAATTTGTAGGGCATGGGGTTCAAGTCCGTGATCCGCAGGCAGTAGGCGACCAGGGAGCCGGCTCCGGAGCCCCTTCCCGGGCCCACCGGAATGTCTTTTGACTTGGCCCAGTTGATAAAGTCAGCCACAATCAAAAAGTAGCCGTTGAATCCCATGCGGTCGATCACGCCCAACTCAAAGCGCAGACGCTCTTCGTAGTGCGCTTCTTCCTCGCCGGAAATCTTCTCGCCGCGATGCTGAGCCTCGGCGAGCCGGGTCTTCAACCCCGCAAACGCCGATTCTTCAATGGCCTGTTGCAAGCTTTGCCCTTCCTTGGTGGGAAAACTCGGAAGATGATAAATCGGTTTGCCACCGCCATCCTTAAGCTTAAATTGAATATTGCATCTCTCGGCGATCTGCAAAGTTGCGTCGCAGGCCGCCGGAAGATCGCGAAATAATTCGCGCATTTGATCCGGCGCTTTGAAGTAAAATTGATCGTTCCCCAGGCGGTCCCGGCCGGCGTCCTGCAAAGTTTGATTGTTGCCGATGCAAAGAAGAACTTCTTGCGCGATTTGATCTTCACGTTCGAGATAATGAACGTCGTTGGCGGCGACCAACGGCACCCCGGTGATTTTTGCGGCTTCCTTAAAAAAATCAATCAACTCGTTCCATTCGGGAAGACCCGTGCGGTTGATTTCAAGGTAAAAACGATCGCCGTACAGCTCCTGGTAAAAACGAACACGGGCCAACGCCGCTTCGGCGCCCTCATGCAAAAAAATCTGCGCCACATCCCCCTTTTTACCACCCGAAAGGACAATCAAGTCATCGCCGAACTTTCTTAACACCTCATCATCGATCCGGGGCTTATAGTAAAAACCCTCCATAAAGCCGGCCGTCGAAATTTGACAGAGATTTTGATAGCCGCGCGGGCTCATCGCCAACAGCACCAAGCGATGCAGTTCGTGCCGCGCTTCGGCCCTGTCGCCACTGCGCGCTTTGCGGTCATTCCCCGGCGCCAGAAATGCTTCGAGGCCGAGGATTGGTTTGATGTTTTTATCCTTGCAGGCAAAGTAAAATTCGATGGCGCCGTACATGTTGCCCAAATCCGTCAGCGCGCAGGCCGGCATGCCGAAGCTCGCCGCTTTTTTGGCAAGATCCTTCACTCGACAAGAGGCTTCTAGAAGGGAGTACTCTGAGTGAACATGCAAATGAACCATGGACTTTGCCGCTTCCTATTTTAACCTATTCATACCAATCCAAATCCATTATTCCCACTCTATAGTCGCTGGCGGCTTGCTGGTCACGTCGTAGACGACCCGATTGATTCCACGCACCCGGTTGGTGATCTCATTTGAAACTTCCCGCAGAAAATCGTGCGCGAAAGGAAACCAGTCCGCCGTCATGCCATCTTGGCTCGTCACCGCCCGTAAACCTAAAACCTGTTCATAGGTGCGACCATCACCTTGGACGCCCACGCTCTTGACCGGCAAAAGAACGCAGAAGGCCTGCCAGATCTGGCGATAAAGCCCTTTCTCGCGCAGCTTGTTGATAAAAATCTCGTCCGCCTGACGAAGGATCTCCAGTGACTCTTCGTTCACCTCGCCGAGAATGCGAATGGCCAGTCCCGGACCGGGAAAGGGATGGCGTTCGATCAGATCCTCCGGCAAGTCCAGCAATCTTCCCAAGGCCCTGACTTCATCTTTGAACAGTTCCCGAACCGGTTCGACCAATTGCAACTTCATTTGCGCCGGCAAGCCACCCACATTGTGGTGGGACTTGATGGTTTGGCTCGGACCGCCGATGAAGGACACACTTTCAATCACGTCCGGATAGAGTGTACCTTGCGCCAAAAATTCAACTCCCCCCGGCCGGTGCTTTTCAAAAACTTCAATAAAAACCCGACCGATGATTTTTCTCTTCTTTTCCGGATCCTCAACCCCCGCAAGCGCTGAAAGAAATTCGTGACGGGCATCGACGCCGACGACGTTTAATCCCAGGCTGCGGTAACGGTCCAGCACATGGTCATATTCATTTTTTCGCAACAGCCCGTTGTTGACGAAAACGCAATGAACCTTATCGGCGCCAAGGGCCTTGGTGAGTAAAACCGCCACCACACTTGAATCCACGCCGCCAGAGAGGGCACAAAGCACATGGGCCCCCTTCACCTGCTCCCGCACCTTATCCTTAAGGAGGTCCAGCACATGGGGAGTCCGCCAGTTCGGCTCAGCCCCACACTCTTGCGCGGCAAAAGCCTGCAGCAACGCCAGCCCTTGTTCGGTGTGTGACACTTCCGGATGAAATTGCAAAGCCCATACCCCAGGCCCCTTCAGGGCGGCGGGGTGGCCGGCTTCGCTGGTGGCGACGACTTTAAGAGATGCCGGAGGAACTTTAACGATATCCCCATGGCTCATCCAAACCCTTTGCTCCAGCGGCACTTTGCCCAAAGGTTCTTTCCATTTAACGAGACTGAAACCGTATTCCCGCTCGAGACTTTGCGCCACCACGCCACCCAATTGACGGGCCAAAAGCTGCATCCCGTAGCAGATCCCCAGCAGCGGGGCGATCTTCATCAAATCCTCGACTTGGCGGGTGGGGGCCCCTTCTTCGTACACACTGCTTGGACCGCCGGAGAGAATAATTCCCCACGGATGGGCCGCGCGGATTCGCTCCAAGGGAGCATTGTAAGGAAGGATTTCAGAGTAGTAATTCAACTCGCGCAAACGGCGCGCGATCAGCTGGGTTAACTGCGAGCCAAAATCCAAAACAATGAATGGCCTGTCAGTGGACTTCGTCGTGGACTTGCTGGACATCATCATCTCCTCGCCTTGCCGGCAATGCGCTCCGAGAGCGTGTTTGAAGACACGTCCTAATTCTCAATCCGATAGTTGGGAGCCTCCCGTAAAATACTCACGTCGTGAACATGGGACTCGCGCAACCCCTGGGGGCTGATTTGCACGAACCGGGCGAGCCTTTGCAATTCACTGACACCGCGGGCCCCCAGATAACCCATGCCTGCCCGGACGCCACCCACCAGCTGGAAGATAATCCCAGCCGCCGGACCCTTGTAGGGGACTTTGCCTTCGATGCCCTCGGGGACAAACTTGTCTTCTTCGGCCACGTCCATTTGACCGTAGCGATCCTTTGAACCCTTCCCCATGGCGCCAATGCTTCCCATACCGCGATAAAGTTTATAGGTGCGTCCCTGGTAAAGAATTGTTTCACCGGGGCTTTCCTCGGCGCCGGCGAGCAAATTTCCGATCATCACCGTGCCAGCCCCCAAGGCGAGCGCCTTGGTGATATCGCCGGAGAACTTAATCCCCCCGTCGGCGATGATCGTCTTTCCTTTGGACCTTGCCGCCTTTGCACATTCCATGATCGCCGAGATCTGTGGCATTCCCACGCCAGCGACGATGCGAGTGGTGCAAATGCTCCCTGGACCCACGCCCACTTTGACGATGTCGGCCCCGGCCTCAATCAGGGCCAAAGTGCCCGCTTCGGTCACCACGTTGCCGGCCACGAGAATGACTTGCGGGAATTCGCGCGAAATTTTTCCTACCATTTCAATGACGTTGCGGCTGTGTCCATGGGCGGTATCCACCACCAGAACGTCGACACCCACTTGCACCAAAGCTTTCGCCCGGGCCATCGCCTCTTCGCCCACTCCCAGCGCCGCGCCGACAAACAGCCGGCCCTTGTCATCCTTTGTCGCTTGCGGAAAATTCTGCGCTTTTTCGATGTCTTTGATGGTGATCAAGCCCTTGAGCGCTCCTGATGAATCCACGACAGGAAGCTTTTCAATGCGGTGACGCTGCAGGATTTTCTTGGCCTGCTCCAGAGTCGTCCCCACCGGCGTGGTCACCAAATTCTCTTTGGTCATCAGATTGCTGATGGGCTGATGAAGATTCGTCTCAAAGCGGAGATCGCGGTTGGTGAGAATCCCCACCAGTTGTCCCTTCACCGTCACCGGCACCCCACTGATGGAGTACTTTCGCATCAGGTCCACCGCTGACGAGACAAGAGCATCCGGGGGCAGGGTGATCGGGTCAGTGATCATGCCGCTTTCGTACTTCTTCACCCGCTCGACTTCCAGGGCCTGCTCTTCAAGACTCATGTTCTTGTGGATGATCCCCAGTCCCCCCATTTGCGCCATGATCCTCGCCACGCGATTTTCGGTGACCGTATCCATCGCCGCCGACAAAATGGGAATGTGCAGTTTCTTCCCGCGCGCAAATTCGGTGGTGGTGGTCACCTCCGTCGGAACGATTTCCGAATATTGCGGAACCAGCAAAATGTCGTCAAAGGTGAGCGCATACTCGAAAGCTTGGGAGCTCGGATTCATCATCAACTCCAGTGTAAATCACACGTGGCGGCTTCGCCACCCACGCTGCAATTGTGAGGACACATCAAATACGCCTTGGCGGCTCCACCGAATTCACGTTGGCGGCTCCGCCGTCACGGGACGGTACCAGGAAGAATATAGCAGATAATGGTCCGCCGATTCCTCAAGACCCCGCAGCTCGCCCTCGTTGAGCTCGCGCACCCGCCGCGCCGGACGCCCCAGGATCAAGGAACGGGGGGGAAAGATCTTTCCCTCGGTGATCAGACTGCCAGCCCCCACCAGGGAATTCTCGCCAACCAAAGCGCCATCCATGATCACGCTCCCCATTCCGATCAAACAACCGTCGCCGATTCGGCAGCCATGAAGCATTACCATGTGCCCCACCGTCACACGGTGACCTATCGTGGTGGCATACTTTTCAAAAGTGCCATGAACGACGGTTCCATCTTGAATATTGCTTTCATCACCGATTCGAATCGACGCCACATCCGCGCGAAGCGTTACGTTATACCAGACGCTTGAGCGCCTGCCAAGGACGAGATCGCCGACGAGGACGGCGTTTTCAGCGATAAAGCAACTGGGATCAATTTGAGGGGTCTTCCCCCGCACCGTTCTGAGGATCATATCTCACCCGTGGCGGCTTCGCCGCCCACCCTT
>PSRN01000104.1 GCA_003176075.1 Bdellovibrio sp. | reverse complement strand
CCGCTGCCGGTAACGGGTTTGATCGGCAAATATCGCGCGTTGCCTTCGACGCTGACACAAGAACTGGCGGTGAAGCAAATCGCGACTCCCAGGCCCGCCAGGGCGCCGAAGGTGTTGCCCGTGTACGACCCACTGGCGCCGTTGGAACCCAGGGAAACGAGCGCCTGTCCGTAGCCCACTCCGACGTTAAAGTAAAGGTGAAAGTAGTCGTTCTCCAAAGGATAGATTCGAAAGATCGGGAAAAAGGTAAATCCTGACACACCGGCGGAAACTCCACCTCCTGAAGCTGTTTCGGTGAAATAGGAGGGGCGAAATGCGAGCGCAAACATGGTTCCGGAAAAGCGGCTTTCATATTCGATGAAGAACTCGTACGCGGAGCTAAGTTCTTTTGTTCCCACTACTCCTTGCGCGTCAACAAAGGCATTCAAATCGGATTGGTCGGGGCTTAAAAAAGCAAAACCGGCGGAGAGTATATCGCCGCCTCCTGAGGAGTGACCGCCGCCGCCGCCGCGGGCGAATGCTGCGGTTGACGATGCAATCAATCCGGCTGCTAAAAGGACTCTTCCAATGTGTCGTTTGGCATTGCTCATAAGTTTTCCTCCACACGAAAGATTTATCGGCGGCGGAGAAGAATTTAGGGAGAAGACCTCGGTCGAGTTTTCAACAGACCCCTAGGGCGTATCCTAAGCTTGGGCTTGCTTGAGCAAGACCTCCGCATGGGCCCGGCTCGTCGAAGTGACCTTTTGGCCTGAGATCAGGCGCGCGATTTCCTCGATTCTTTCCTTTTTGCCGAGACGTCGGACGTTCATCGACACTGAAGTCTTGGTGGAGGCCGGCGCTTCCTTTTCGATAAAAAAATGGATATCGCCGTAGGCCGCCACCTGCGGCAGATGGGTTACGCAGATCACCTGTTGCTTTTGCGCGATCGAATGCAGTTTTTTTCCCACTTTTTCCGCTGTTTGACCTGACACGCCGGTATCCACTTCATCGAAAAGATAGGTGCGCGGGTACTTGCCGGTGCCCACGACCCGTTTTAACGAAAGCAAAATGCGGCTGAGTTCACCACCGCTGGCGACTTTCGCGAGGGCGTATTTGGGCGAGGACAGCGAGGGCTGGGTTTGAAATTCGACGTCTGAGAAACCGGTGGAGGTGAGAGAATCCATGCGATGGATCTCCACGTGGAAGCGAACGCCCTTCATATTTAACTCACGGAGTTCATCGTTGACTGAATCAGCCAAGAGCTTGGCGCCGTTCTGCCGGCGTTCGTGCAGCTGGGATGCGAGTTGGTGAAGGTCGCCCCGCAGTTTCTCCGCTTGCGTGTTCAATTCGCGCAAGTGTTCGTCCGCGTTTTCAAGTTGCGACAGTTCGGTTTCAATGGACTGAAGATGATGCAAGATTTCCTCGATTCGGGAACCAAACTTTTTTTGCAGCTTGCGGAGCTGACTGAGGCGCGTTTCCAGCTCCTCCATCCGTTGCGGGTCGCCCTCCAGATTTTTGCCGTAGGCGCGGAGCTCAAAAAGGCCTTGCTCGATCCGCTCTTTGGCCTCGGCGAAGCCCTCGACCCTGCTGGACAGGCCCGGATCCAGGCTGTGAAGCTCCTGGGCCCGGCTGACCACCCGGGCGAGTCCCTGCAGGAGCGAGTACTCGCGACCATCCAAAATTTCCTCCGCCATCTCAAGGAAACCACCCAGTTTGGCCGCGTTTTTCATTCGCTTCAGCTCCGACTCGATTTCGGCGTCTTGGCCGGGAGAAAGTTGAAGCGCGACAATCTCATCACGCTGGTATTTGAGAAAATCACCGCGTTGAGCCTGTGTCTTCGCGCGCTCTTCAAACTCACCAATTTCTCTTTGCAGGTCTTTCCAAGCGGCGAATTTGCCATCAAAAATGTGGCGGAGGTCAAAAGATCCCGTGTACTGGTCGAGCAAATCCAGGTGATAGGATTTCTGCAGCAGACTTCGGCTTTCGTGTTGGCCGGTCATTTCAATCAGGGGAACAAATCCGCTGCTGACTTCAACAAGCGGAGAAACGAGTTCGCGCAGGGTGCCCAGGGTGGCCAGAACCCCGTTCAGATAGACTCGCGATTTCTCACCACTCAAGACCCGCCGGACGATCAGCATTCGCTCTTCAACCTCGATGCCGAGCTCATCGAGACGCGCCAGCAGGTCTTTTCTTCCGCTCAAGTCAAAGAACCCTTCAACCGAGGCTTGATGTTGCCCGGCGCGAATGGACTCCACCGAGCCCTTGGCTCCCATCAGGAGAGCGAGGCTGCGTAAAAGGACGGATTTTCCCGCCCCGGTTTCGCCGGAAAGGATGTTGAGGCCAGGTCCAAACTGAATGTGGATATTGTCGATGATCGCGAAATTTTGCACTTTCAACTCGACGAGCATCGCAAACCTCCTCCTACGCCCGGTCGCCGAATTTAAGCTTGTCCCGCAACAAAAAGAAGAAGTTCTTTTTCGGATCCTCGATTCTCCAATGTTCGCGGGGGCTGCGCCGGACATTGATGCGATCATCCAGGGACACGTCGGCCAATGAACGTCCGTCGACGATCAGCTGAGCACTGGCGATGCGTTTTCTCTGTCGCTCGGACGCGGCCTTTGAATTGCGAACCTTGCTGACAATGCGAAAATGCAAGTGCTCATCGTCAGGGAAGATCAGGGGGCGACTGGTGAGGCTGTGGGGAGCAATGGGAGTCACGACCATGCCTTGGACGCGCGGGTGAAGAAGCGGGCCGCCAGCTGACAAATTGTAAGCGGTGGATCCGGTGGGTGTCGAAATAATAAGGCCGTCCGCCTTCACTTCGCTGACGAAGTCGTCGCCGCACTGAATGGATAAATTGATCAGCTGACTCATGCGCCCCCGCTCGATGACCACGTCATTCAAAGCGCAAAACAAGCTCAATTTGCTCCCTTGAACAAGTTCGATCTCAAGCATTGAGCGCGGCACCAGTTGCATCTCGTTCTTGAGCGTCAGATCCAGCGCTGCAAAAACCTCCTCGGCGCGCACCGGAGTTAAAAAACCCAAGGACCCCATATTGATTCCGAGAATCGGGATGGACGCCCCATCCATCAGGCGGACCGCCCGCAGATAGGTTCCGTCACCGCCCAAGACAACAATAAGACCCATTTTACGAAATTCCGCGAATGAGCGAAGAAGGCGGGTCCCTGGAATGGGCTTTTGCTCTGGCGCCGTGTAGACTCGTTGTTTTCTTTCTTTTAACCAATGGCTCAGCGTTTCGGCGAGGCCGAAGGACGCCGACGTTTCTTGACGATAAACCAAAGCCACGGATGGATTTTGTCTGATCAATGCGGGTTTACGGCGCGTCCTTCTCATGCCTGCAGCCCGTACCGGCGTAATAGAGCGTTGGGATCAGGTTCACGGCCGCGAAATTGCTTATAGAGCTCCATGGGATGCGCCGTTCCGCCGCGACTCAATATGGTCGCGCGAAAGCGATTGGCGATTTCGCTGTTGAAAAGTCCGGCCTCCTTGAAAGCTTCAAAGGTGTCGGCATCCAGGACCTCGGCCCATTTGTATGAATAATATCCCGCCGAGTACATGCCCGCGAAGATATGACTGAAGGAACACGACGTATTGACTCCCGGGACCACCGGCAAGACTCTTGTTCGCTCGGTGAGCTGGCGTTCAAACTGGGCGACGTCAAGATCACCGGCGGGAGCGGCGCTGTGCCAACCCATATCCAGAAGCGCAAAGCTCAGTTGCCTGAGCGAAAAGTACCCCGCCAGAAATTTCTCCGATTGCTTCATTCGATCGTAAAGATCCGCTGGAATCATTTCGCCTGTTTGATGATGGCGGGCAAAGAGAGCCAGGCCTTCTTTTTCTCTCGCCCAGTTTTCCATGAGCTGGGATGGAAGTTCCACAAAGTCAGTGTAAACATTCGTGCCGGAAAGGGAGCGAAACGTCGTGCTCGCCAGGAGTCCGTGCAGAGCGTGCCCGAATTCATGAAAGAGGGTGGTCACTTCCTCGAAAGACAAGAGCGATGGTTTCTGTGGCGTGGGTTTGGTGAAATTGCAAACAATTGAAACCTGGGGCCGCCGGATCTCTCCTTGAAAAAGGCCCTGCTCGCGGTAGGTCGTCATCCACGCTCCCCCTTTTTTGGTTGGACGGGGAAAAAAATCAGCGAAGAAAAGTCCCACATATTCGCCGGTCTTTTCATTCTTCACTTCGAAGGCTTCCACCTCGGGGTGGTAAACGGGAATATCCGAGCGCTTTTTGAAAACAAGCCCGTAAAGTTTCCGGGCATGTTCGAAGACGCCAGCGATCACCTTCTCAAGCGGAAAATAAGGGCGCAGGCTCTCACTGGTGAAATGGAATTTCTTTTCTTTGAGTTTTTCGACATAGAAACTGAAATCCCAAGGCATCATATCCTTGAGACCGTCGGTGTCTTGGGCGAATTGCCGGAGCTCATTGATTTCCCGTTCGGCGGCTTGCCGGGAGGGGATCAGAAGTTTTTCGAGAAAAGCCTTCACCTTGGCCGGGGAATCCGCCATGCGCTCCTCAAGAACAAACTCAGCGTGGCTCGGAAAACCCAGGAGGCGGGCCCGCTGGTGGCGAAGCGAAACCATCTTCTTGATGTTTTCCTGATTGTCAAATTCGTCGTGGAAGGCGCGCGATCCGTAAGCACGCCACATTTTCTCGCGCAGGGGACGGATCGTGGAATACATCAGGAAGGGCCGCAGACTCGGCTCTTGCAGGGTGAACAGCCACCGTCCCTTTCCCGAAGCAGCTTTGTCGGATGCTCCGCCGCCCGAGGCGGCTCCGTCGGCTGCTCCGCCGCGCCCTTTTTCCTTTGCCTCATGTGCCGCCGCTTCGATCACGCCCTCCGGCAATCCCGCCAAATCTTCCCGCCGATCGATCCACAGTTCAAAGGCGTTGGTCGCCTTGAGAACATTTTCCATGAACACGGGCGCCAGCTGCGCCAACTGTTGGTCAATATCGCGCAG
Organism: Bdellovibrio sp.; assembly: GCA_003176075.1. Lineage (GTDB taxonomy): Bacteria > Bdellovibrionota > Bdellovibrionia > Bdellovibrionales > Bdellovibrionaceae > PSRN01. The sequence goes on along the minus strand of PSRN01000104.1, from coordinate 3,933 downwards.
GCGGGATTTGTCTTCCTCGGACAGGCGAGCGCCGTTGCGGACAAAGTGGCGGTGAGTCTTTTCGAGGAGTCGCTTCTCTTCGCCGTTGAGTTTCTCACTTTTTGCATTGGTGAAAGCCTCTTCGATGCGCTGAAATAGCTTGGCGTCGAGCAAAATTTCACTGCTGAAATTGGCGGTTCGGACCGCCACTTCCTGCGCCAACGCCTGGATTTCAGGAACACCCTCGGCGACGAAGAGATTGTGAAAAACCCCCGCGACTTGATCAAAGAGCTCCGAACAAGTTTCAAGAGCCAACAACGTATTGGCAAAACGGGCCGGGGCTTTGTCCGACTTGATTTTTTCAAGATTCTCCCGCGCTTGCCCCAGAGCAAAATCAAGGGCCGGCAAAAAATGCCCGGCCTTGATTTGGTCAAAGGCGATCGCATGGTCGGGCGTTGCAAAACCGCCTTGCTGATAGGCTTCAATGAAAGGGTTTGACGTCGAATTCAAAAGCACCCCCAAAGTCGAATGGTGAGTCGTCTCCCCAAGAGAATTTATAAGGAATTAATAAGGATTCCAAGGAGGAACGAAACTATTTGGGAATGATAATACCCGTGGCGGCTTCGCCGCCCACGCTGAGCGAACGCCATGGCCGCGGCAGACCCCGGTCGGACCTGACATCGGGTCAGGTTGATTCTCACTACAGTGAGAATAAATCCGTCAGATTGAATATATGAGGGTTATTCTCATTGTAGTGAGAATTATTCTGGCGGAATCAATAGAACCCTGATATTCTCACTACGGTGAGAATAGGGGCCAGCCATGTCTAATCGAACCCTTTCCAATCAAGCTATGTCCAATCAAACCATGTGCAATCAAATCGTTACGGGGAATCCGCAGCTGGGAAAACTCCTCAAGAAGAGAAGAATCGAGCTCAATATTTCGCAAAAGGAGCTCGCCTCGTACTGCAACCTCTCTCACAACGGCATTAGCCAAATTGAAATCGGCAAAAAGGACGTCAAACTCTCAACCCTGTTGAAAATGTCCAAGATGCTCGGCTTCAAGGTGGCGCTTGCGATGGAAGAATGAAAACTCTATTTGTTTACTATGAAAAACTCAAAGTTGGGATCCTCTCCTGCAGTGAGGATTTGACTTATACCTTTGCCTACGAGGATAAATGGCGCAAACATGCCGGGGCTTTTCCTCTCAGTCTCAGTATGCCTCTCGACCAAAAAGAGTTCGGCAACCGCATCACGCTGTCATTTTTTGAAAACTTGCTGCCGGAGGGAGGAGTTCGCCGCCGCCTCGAGCAAGCCAAACAAATCAAAGGCCCTTTTTCTTTTCTCGAGCAGTTTGGTCGCGACGTGGCCGGCGCCGTCGTACTTACTTCCAGGGACGCTCCACCTGAGACAGACCCCACCGCCCGCGTCGCGGTTGACATGGCTAAGGTTTACCAAGCCGTTCGCGATCGCGAACCCGTAGCCGAAGTCATCGCTGAAATGAACCCCGGCTATCTCTCTTTGGCCGGTGCGCAAGACAAGTTCGCCGCGATATTTGAAGACGGCGAATTTTTTCTGCCTGGCCGTGGAGGCGCCACCACTCACATCGTCAAAGCTCCGATTCAACGCAAGGGCGTTTCGGATACGGTTTACAACGAGTACTATTGCATGCAGTTGGCGAAGGCGGTCGGGCTGAATGTGCCACATACCCAAGTCGTTGATAGCGAACTGCCGCTTTTTATTATTGAACGTTACGACCGGAAGCACGTTCCGGGTCAACCGGTGCGGCGCTTGCACCAACAAGATTTTTGCCAAGCGCAAGGGGTGACCAGCGATGCGAAGTACGAGGCCCTCGGCGGGCCAACTTTACAAAATAACTATGCGCTCATCCGGGAGAACGTGACGGTTCGGCGCAAGGTGGAAGACATCAAGCAATTCTTTTCCTGGTTGTCCTTTAACTTGATCATTGGCAACAATGACTGCCATGCAAAAAATCTATCTTTCTTATTGGTGGGTGGAAAAATCCAGCTCTCCCCATTTTATGACCTTATGAGCACGGCCATCTACGCCAATCTTGACCGCCACTTCGCTTACAAGATTGGCGGTCGCGCAAGGGCCGATCAACTTGGCAGGAAGCAGTTCGAAGTTCTCGAAACCCAGTTCGATATCCGCCCGGGTGTCTTTCGTGACCACATCAGACAAATCGCCGAGTTGATCGAGAACCGCATGGACCCAGTCGCCGAAGCTGTAGCAACTCAGTTTCCCGCCGCCAAAGTGCAGGGAAGAATCATCAGTTTGATACAAAAACGCATCAAGGGTTTGCGCGAGCGCGGAGCTAAATAAATTGATTGCAATATCTCGAAATCAAGGTATTATAAAAGTATGAAAAATAATACTAAATCAAGTATCACCCTCCCAGCTCCTGAGCTGGAACTCGTCATTGATTTGATGAAAACCCTCAAAGCCAAAAGCAAAGTAGAGGTCATTCGACGTGGTTTAACACTTTTGAAAGAAACAACGGATAGGAAGTCACTGCGTGACTCCTTCAAAAAAGCCTCCGAAGCCACCAGAGGTACAATACAGAGTGAACTCGATGATCTTAACGCTCTGACAAGCGAAGGCTTAGACTGATGCAGGTTCGTCATGGACACCTTTACATAGCAGATTTGAATCCACGCCAAGGGACGGAAGCAGGAAAAATTAGACCTGTAGTTGTTATACAAACAGACTATCTCAACGAGGTTGGTCATCCTTCCACATGGGTGCTTCCTTGCACCACTAAAACCGTTGGCGAAAACATCCTGCGCGTCGTATTACCAAAGAAGTTTGCCGGCAATACCGAAGACTGTGAAGTGATGTTAGACCAGAGCAGATCCATAGATAACAAACGATTCCAAAAGGAGATCGGCAAAATTCCGCTGGCGATCCTTAAAGAAATTAAGGAAAAGTTGCGACTCTTGGCGAATCTCTAATAAGTTCATTTAAATTCATTTCTCTGGAGCGTTCGTCGCTTCGACATTCGCAAGGGCAATCCCGTACATGCGACTAAAATACTGATACCAGGTCTCATCTGGCCCAGGTGCGGAGGGCGACCATGAACTTTTTTCGATTGTTAGTATCCCACTCGAATGCCGAAATACCCGCCGGCCCCAGTGCCGGGGAAGTAGGTCAAACCGGGGACAGCTGACATGGAGTAAGGATATCGATAGTAGCCGGTAAAATTCGTGCCAGCATTGGCTGGAGCTCCGAGCATCTGGTTCGAAGCAGGGTCCCATGGGTTGCCGGCATTTGATCGGTAGGAACAAAATCCCACGGTTTTGCCCGGCTCATTGGAAATGGGGATGCAATATCCGCCATTGCATTGGCTTTGCGAGTTACTGTTTAACATATTTTCGAGTGAGGTGTTGCAGCCGATAACAGCGTTATTGATGCAGGCTTGGGTTTTCGGATCTGGCGAATAGATTGAATTGATCTGGGGTGAATATTGATACGCGGGGAGGGCCATTTGCGTCTGCAGATTCATGTAGTTCGGTTGGGGCATTGGTGCCAAGGTGTTCACGCCTGCCTGCACGCCAGGAAAGCCAATGGTGACTTTCCCGCCGAGACTGGCCACCGGTACAGCCGGGAACCCGAGACGAAAATAAGTTTCGGGAGCGCAGGCCATCACACCCTCACTTTGAAAGATCACCACTCGTTGATAAATGACTTGATTGTTCCAAGTGAGCACCGGGCAACCGCATTGTGTCCCAGGCGTGTTGACATCCCACTGGCCGGGAAAGGTCCAGGGACCCCAGGTCATATTGCCTGGCGATGGAAGCCTGAGATCGCTTGTGGCGGAGCAGGGGCCCCAATAGTAATTGCGGGTATTGCAGGCCACGGCCGCCGTATAAAGAGTGCCGTTGGGTGTTCCGGCGGCTGCATCTCCTCCACCGCCTTTCTGACAGGCAGCCAAGGT
>PSRN01000181.1 GCA_003176075.1 Bdellovibrio sp. | reverse complement strand
TGCTGGAGTCCGGCGATGATGACGCCCCGGTGATCAAGCTGGTGAACTCGCTTCTCTTTCGCGCCGTCAAAGAAAAAGCTTCTGACATTCATGTGGAGCCTTATGAAAAGGATATGGCCGTCCGCTTTCGCATTGACGGTGTTCTCTTTGACGTTTTTAAACCGCCCAAGAAATTGCAAAATGCCATCACCAGCCGTCTCAAGGTGATGGCCAACTTGAATATCGCGGAGAAGAGGCTGCCGCAGGACGGCCGCATTCCCCTCAAAGTCGGCGGCAAGGATATCGACATCCGGATGAACACGGTGCCGACCGCCTTTGGCGAGCGCATCGTCATGCGTTTACAGGATCGCTCCAACGTCATTCTTGAGCTGGAGCAATTGGGATTTTCACAAGAAATGCTCAAAATCCTTGATGGGCTGATTCATCGCACCTATGGCATTTTGCTGGTCACCGGCCCCACAGGTTCGGGGAAATCGACGACGCTTTATGCGGCTCTCTCGAAACTCAACAACCCGGAAGACAATATTTTAACCATCGAAGACCCGGTTGAAAATCGCATCCACGGGATCGGTCAGGTGCAAGTGAATGCCAAAATCGGTCTCACCTTCGCGTCGGGACTGCGCGCCTTTCTTCGTCAGGATCCTGATATCATCATGGTGGGTGAGATCCGGGACGTGGAAACCGCAGAACTTGCGATCAACGCGAGCCTCACGGGTCACTTGGTGCTTTCAACCATCCACGCCAATGACAGCGCCGGCGCCTTTCCCCGCTTGATCGATATTGGCGCCGAGCCCTTTTTGATCGCCACCTCCGTTTTGGGAGTCGTGGGTCAGCGTCTGGTCCGGGTCCTTTGTCCCCATTGCAAACAAAAATACGACCCCACCCCCTTTGAACTGTCGTCGCTGGGTCTGACGCCTCAAATGGTGAAAAACGCCAATATCTGCCGGCCCATGGGTTGCGACAAATGCAATCAAAAAGGCTACGTCGGCCGAACGATCATCGGCGAACTTCTGGTCGTGGACGATGAAGTTCGACCCTTGATCATGCAAAGAAAAGACGGCAACACCATTCGCAAAATGGGTGTCTCCAAAGGGATGGTCACTTTTCGTGAGCACGGCATTCAAAAAATCCTCGGCGGGCTCACCAGCATCGAAGAGCTGGTTTCCAATACGCAGCTGGATTTGTGATGCCACGAGGTGGTCTTAAAAACGAGATTGGGATTTAGCCGCAGCCATAGCATTAGCCGCAGTTTCAGTTTCAGTTTCAGGCTAGTTTGCAGTACCAGACTCCCATTAGGGAACTGTAAACTCAACTGCAACTGAGACTGAGACTGAGACTGCGGCTAATGCTATGGCTGCGGCTAAATCCCAATGAAACCTTGGATTCCAGGCGCATAAACTGGTAAACTGAAATCATGCCGATATTCGAATACCGCGGGCTCAATCGCGCCGGGAAGAACGTCAAGGGCGTGGTCGACGCTGAAAATCTCCGAAGCGCCAGGCTCCGTCTTAAAAAAGACGGCATTTACGTCGTCGACATCAAAGACAAGAAGAAAGTTTCCGATGCGGCGGCTCGCGGTAAGAAAAAAGTCTCAGCGAAATCGGTCCCCATTCGCGATCTGTCTTTGATGACGCGCCAATTGGCCACGCTGATCAAGGCCAATATTCCCCTCGTGGACGCGCTGTCGGCGGTGTCTGAACAAGTCGAGAACCCGGCTCTTTCCGAGGCCATCGCCGACTGTAAGAACATGGTCAATGAAGGAAGCCCCTTTCATAAGGCGCTGGGAAAATACCCCGGCATCTTCAATAACATCTACGTTTCGATGAGCGAGGCCGGAGAAATGACCGGAACGCTGGACACCATCCTCATTCGCCTCGCCGAATTCACCGAAGCGCAAAACGAACTGCGAACCAAGGTCAAAGGGGCCTTGACCTATCCCGTGTTGATGTTGGTCGCCGTGGTTGGAATCTTGTTCTTCCTGTTCACTTACCTGGTTCCCAAGATGATGGACATTTTCGAATCGGATCCGGAACTTCAACTGCCCTGGTACACGCAAGTCGTTTTCGGCGTCAGTGGCGTCATGGTGAATTATTGGTGGCTCTTCCTGACGATTGGCTTTTTGTCGACTTTTTCATTTCTCAACTGGAAGAGAACGCCAGCTGGGAAGGCCAAGTGGGACTCCATCTCATTGAAGCTCCCCCTCTTTGGCGAAATTGGACGGATGGTCGCGTGCTCCCGCTTCACCCGGACCCTGGCCACCCTCCTCAATGGCGGCGGTCCGATGCTCACCGCGATGCAAATCGTACGCAACGTCGTCGACAACAACGTCATCGCCCGCGCCATTGACGACGCCCGCAGCAATATCTCGGAGGGCGAATCCATCGCCGGTCCGCTAAAGAAGTCGGGCCAGTTCCCGCCGATCGTTATCCATATGGTGAGCATCGGCGAAAAAACGGGTGAGCTGGAAAATATGCTGGTTCAAGTGGCCGACGCCTACGATTTTCAAGTCAAGGCCAAAGTGGAGGCTTTGACCAGCTTGATGAATCCGATCATTTTGATTGTCATGGGCTTTGCGATTGCGATGATTGTATTCTCAGTTATGATGCCGATGTTTGAGATGACAAACCGTCTTGGCTGATTTAGATTCCGCCATGTGGAGGTCTATTCAAGATGCTTAAAACTGGCGACAATGAAATCACCAATGATAAACTCAGCAATGATGAACTCAGCAACCAGAAGTACCGGTCCCAGCGCGGGATGACCCTCTTTGAAATTCTGATCGTCATTGGCATCATCGGTGGACTGATGGCCTTTATTCTTCCGCAAATCCAAAAGTCACGAAATCAAGCCAACGTCAAACAAACCCGCATCATTATGGCCAACATAGTACAAAACTTGAGTATGTATCAAAACGACTGTGGCAAATACCCCACCTCACTGGAGGGATTGATCAAACCTGATGGCTGCACCAATTGGACAGGACCTTATATGAAGGATTTGCCGAAAGACGCTTGGGGCACTCCGTTTCAGTACAACAGCAGCGGTGAATCCACCTACGACTTGAAAAGCTTAGGCGCCGACCGCAAGGAAGGCGGCGACGGCATCAACAAGGACATCACCGCTGAGGATCTGCAATAACACCCCTCTGACTGGCTCTGCCGGGAACACTGACTTGGTCTGCGGAGGTGCCGAACGCACCGACTTGGGGTTCTCGCTGTTAGAGATTCTAATTGTTGTCGCCATCATCGCTGGTTTGATGGCGGCGCTGATTCCACGCGCCTTCCGTCCTGACAACGGTTTTAAGAAAGTCTCCCATCATCTGATGGTCCTCGTTCGCGACATCCGCAACCAGGCCAGAATTAAGAATCGCACCTATCGGCTGGTGTTTCAGATGGAGGGCGACAAGCACGGCTACTGGGTGGAGTCGGCGCCCGGTCAAGTGGCTCCCAAAACCGTTTTGACCATGCAGGAAGAGGCCAGGCTCCCGGACGAGGAAAAGCCGCGGGAGGTTTTTGACAAGGACCCCAAGTACACAAAAAAGGAATTTGAAATGCCGAAAGGATTGTATTTTGCCCTGGTGGAAACCCCAGCGCTGGGCGAAGGGGTCAGTCAAGGCTTTGCTTACGTTTATTTCTCGCCGGAGGGACTGGTGGAACCCGCGGCCATCCAATTCACCGACCGAAAGAACTTGAATTCCACCTTGATCATCAACCCGCTCACGGGACATTCTGATCTAGTCGACAAAGCAGTTCGATTGAACGACATCAAGTCCGATTAGGGCCTGTTGGACGGGCCCAGACGTGGGCGGCGAAGCCGCCACGTGCGTGAGGCACTATGGGACGGGGACCAAAGTGAAACGATCGAAGAGTTGGTCGCGGCAACGGCCGCACGGATTTACACTCATCGAAACGGTGATCGCCATGGCGATCATGGCGAGCGGACTCATTCTTCTGGTCAACACCTGGGGTGGCAGCTTCGTGCGGCTCGATCGCACGCAAAGGGCCTTTGAAGCGGCCGAATTGCTCAATCGAAAAATGATCGAATATGAAATCAAGTATCGTGGCCGCCCGCTGGAGGAAATCAAGGACGAGGAAGACGGCAAATTCGATGGCTACCCCGAATACACCTGGGAAATGAGTTCGAAAAAAATGGAATTTCCGGACTTGGCTTCAACCCTCACTTCCCGCGAAGGAGGCGCCGACGCCATCACTTTGAATGCGATCAAGCAGCTCACCGACGCGATTTCCAAGTCCATCAAGGAAGTCACGGTGACGGTGAATTACACGCGAAAGGGCAAGAAACCCCAAACTTTTTCAGTCACGACCTATTTTGTCGATTACAACAAATCCGCCAGCTTGGGGGTGCCTGGAATATGAAGAAATCAGGCTGGCCCACAGAGTTTTTCACCCCGGCGCTAGGCTTCACCATGTTGGAAATTCTGATTGTCCTCGCGCTCTTGTCCTTTTTGACCATCAATATCGCCGTCACCATTCGCAATGGCTTTAAGACCAGGATCAAAGTTCAACAGCAGGTGGAGGACATGTCCCAGGTCAGGGATGCCTTGCGGGTCATCCAACGCGATTTGAGTCAAGCCTTTCACTACCGTGATTTGGAGGAAGAGTTCCGCGCCGAACTGAAGAAAGCCACGACCGGCGGTACTTCGGCGGTGGCGGGGATCGCCGGGTCCGCCCCGCCTCCCGACCCGAAAGAGCAAGAGAGAAAACAAAATCGCCAAAACCCGGTCACTCAGTTCGTCGGGCACGACAACGAAATGTATTTCGCCACCGAGAATGGGTCGAGGATGTCCGCGGACCTGAAGCAGGCGGATTTCATCAAGGTCGGATATTCTTTGCGGTCTTGCCGCCGGCCCGGTTCCGAGGAAAGCTCCCAGTGCGTGATTCGCAAGTCTTCCCCCTTTGTGGAAGGCGACATCACCCGCGGCGGCGTGGATGTTGTTTTGATCTCCGATGTGAGCGAGTTTAAACTCAGGTACTTCGGCAACGGCAAGCAGGATTGGGTGACGGATTGGGACTCCACCGCTTCAGACTCCGTCACGCAAAACGCCTATCCCGCCGTGGTTGAAGTTTCGTTGGCCATCGAAAGAGGCAAGGAAAAGAAAAAGAAAATTTTCATGCAGTCCATCGTTGAAATCCATTTCCCCAACAACGAAGAAAAAAGCGGCGCCGCCCACACGACTCCCTCGAGTGGCTTTGGCGGAGAATCCCAATGAGAAAATTCAGTTGGAAACCTCTCCGGAAATTACTCTCAAAACCATTGTCCCCCGAGGAATTTTGGACCACCCGGCGGGCCAAGGATCAAAAAGGCATCGCCCTTCTGCTGGCCATTTTTTCCTTGTCGCTGCTGCTGTACCTGGCCATGGAGGTCCAGTACGACACGCAAGTTGAATACAGTATCAATAGCCAGTCCGTGAATCGTCTGAAAGCCTATTATGCAGCCCGTTCCGGGGTCGAATTGAGTCTCCTGCGGATCAAAATTTTCCAGCAAATGAAGGGTCAGTTGGGTCAGCAGTTGGGGAACAACGCCGCCATCCTCAACTTGATTTGGAATTTTCCTTTTGCCTGGCCGCCGGTGCTGCCACCAGGGGTCGACACGACCAACAAGGATCTTATCGATACGGCGATCAAGGCGGCGAAAATGGACGCTTCCTACCAGACGACCATCACCGACGAAGGGACAAAAATTGACATCAATGACTTGGATTCCCCCTCAAAAGCTTTGCGCACCAGCACGAAGAAGCTCATCATGCAGATTTTTGAAAATGAAGTGCAAAACAACACGGACTTCAACAAGAAACACCGTGATTTCAAAGCCGAAGATTTGGTTGATCAGATCACCGATTGGATTGACGCGAATAAAGAATCACAAAAAGGGGGAAGCGAATCGCAATTTTACGGCGACTACGTGAATCCCGGCGGTGATGCCTTGAATTACCCGCCCAACCGCCAATTTCGCACGGTCGAGGAGCTCCGTCTGATTCCCGCCATGAACGATGAGATTTTTCGCCTGCTGGAGCCACGAATCACCGTCTACGGCGCCAAAGCCATCAATCCCAACACCGCTTCCGCCGACGTGATTCAGTCCATCGACGTTTCGATCACCAATGAAATCGTCACGGAGGTTCTGAAGCGACGCCAGGACATCGTCAACGGCGGATCCTTTCATGATGCCGGTGAATTTTGGAGTTTTATCAATGGCAAGGGCGCGCGGATCACGCCGGAGGTGCAACAGGACACTCCCATTGTCACTGATGCGGCCCTTAACTTTCGCATCCAAAGCATCGGCAGCTACGGCACAGCGGTGCGCGAGATCGACGTCATCGTGTACGATCTGCAAAAGAGCGCGCAAGTGGTGGCGGGCCTGGTGAAGAAAGAAGCCACCACAACTGGTGGAACACAGGCCGTCACCAGCACGGGCACCGCCGGGACCTCGACTCCGGCCCAGTCCGCTCAATCCGCTACCAAAGGCCCCCCCCGCATCGTATACTGGGTTGAGAAATAGGTGAAGGATCGTGAAGGATTGTGAAATCACTTGGCATCGATATCGGTAGTTCCAGCATTAAAGTCGTGGAGGCCGTCACCACCGCCCGCGGAGTGACGGTCACCTCTTTCCGCGAATTCCCCTTAGGCGTCAATCCCGCCTTTGATCAAACCATCGAGATCCACGACATCCTACGGGACTTGGCTGGCCAAGTTGAAGCCGGCCGCACGCGCGTCGTGGTGGGCTTGCGGCAGGAATATTTGAGTTGCCGCCTGCGCCTCTTTCCCTTTGTCGAGCGATCCAAGATACTTAAGAGCCTTCCTTTTGAACTGGAAGAGGAACTGCCTTTTTCCAGTGAAACGGCCATCTACGACGCCCGTGTGACCCAGATTTTCGGGTCGCAAGCCGAAGTCCTGGCGGTCGTGGCCGCCAAGTCGCGCATTGCCTCGCTCCTGCAGCAGCTCAAAGACACCGGTCTCGAACTGACGCTGGTTTCCGCCGAGGGCTTGGCCTTGGCCAACTGCTTTGAGCGCTGGAATGACGTTCCGCCGGTCTTGCCGGCCCTGCCCGAGGGCGAAGACGCGGTCAGACCCCGGCGGCGACTGCATGCCCGGCTTCATATCGGACACAGCCACAGCGTGGTGCTTGCCTTTGAAGAAAATCATTTGCTCGGCGTTCGATCGATTCTCTGGGGAGCGAAGAACGTCGCCGAAGCGATTTCCCGCCGCTATGAAATTCCTTACATTGAGGCGGTTTCAGAGATGCGCAAGAAAGCCTTTATTCTGACCCATAAGGGGGGCGCCTCCTACGACCAGATTTTATTTTCCGACACCATCGCCTCCCAATTGAAGGACCTGGGACAGGAACTTAAATTCACGCTGTCGGAATTCCAAAGCGAGCTTCATGGTGAAATTTCGGGGCTCGAAATGACCGGCCCTTTCTCGCAAACCCTGAATTTGAACGCGGCGATGACGCAAATTCTCGAAATACCGGTGAACCGTTCGAATTTTTTGAGCCAATTCGAGCACGACCTCGACAAAAGCTCCCAAACTGAGGCGACACTGGCGGTGGCGCTGGGATTGGCGCTCGAAGGACTGCGCCGACCGAAGAATCCACCCATTCAATTCCTGCGCGCCGAATTCGCCAAACAGGGCGAGGGGCTCACCGAGGTTTGGAAAAAATGGGGAGTGACGGTCCAGTTTGTCGCCTCGATGTTTCTGATTTTTGTCTTCTATGCCAACCTCCGCGACAGTTTCGCCGCCGATCTGGTCGAAAAGGTGCAGGACGCCTTGAAAAAACAAGCCAAGCAAGTCGCCGGCCTCACCGGAAAACAAGGGACTGAAACGAACATTCGCAAATACATTGCCAATCAAAGAAAGCGGGTCAAGGACGTCAAAGAAATTGAAAACGCGCTACATATGAACGCGGCGCTGGACGTGCTAAAGCGCATCAGTGATCTGACCCTGCCCCACAACAAGGTGACGTTGACCATCCGTAAACTTGAAATTCAAGACACCCAAGTTCAAATGGAAGGTCAAGTGGCAAAGGCCGAGGAAGCTCACCAGTTGGAGAGCGCCTTCAAAGGCATGGCCCGAGGCCCCGTCCAACTCAGTGTCGGAAACCCCGTCGCGGGACAAACCACTGTTTCTTTCACCATGGTTTTCCACGTCGACCGCGGCTTGGTGGTGGCGAAATGAATTTCGAGGATCTGAAAGAACGGCTCAAAGCGGCGTTCCAAAGCATTATGGACCGCCTGCAGGAAAATGAAAATTACATTTCCCTGCGCGACCGCTTTGCCGAATTTTCACCGCAAAAGCAAAAGGCCATCATTTTTGGCAGCATCGGGTTTGTTCTTTTACTTCTCTTTGCCATTCCTTTTTCAACCTACCAGTCGGCCAGCGATCAAATCGGCGAGTATGAGGCCAAGAAGGACTTGATCCGGGAACTGCTGCGCGCCCACAAGGAAGCGGCGGAAAATCCCCTCAGCGTCAGCCCTCCGTCCATGGGTGAGGTTCGCAGTCAAATCGAGGCGGCGATACAAAGTCTCAATCTGCTGCCTGAACAAAATCGCGGCATTCTGGTGCAGCCCCCCGGGGGGTCGCTGGTGAAGAATTCCATCATCGAAGGGGTTTATGAGATTTCCACGGTTCAGCTGAATTTGACTCAAATCATCAATCTTGGAACAAGCTTGGTGAAAATTCAGGGAACCAAACTCAAGGACCTTGTCATGAGGGCCAATGCCAAGGATCCGCGCTACTTTGACACTTCCTTTCGATTGATCGTCTTTAAAGGCGAATCACCCGACCTACCCATTGGGGGTGGCGGGGCCGGCGGGGGCGGGG
>PSRN01000312.1 GCA_003176075.1 Bdellovibrio sp. | reverse complement strand
CGAGGGTCTCAGTATGCGTCCGACAAGTTTGCTGCTAAGCTTAGACTTGTGGGAATTGTTGCCAGCATGTCGCGCAAAGGAAACTGCTATGACAACGCACATGTTGAAAGCTTTTTTCACTTGCTGAAAACTGAGCTGATCTACAGTCGACACTTCGAGACACGGGATCAGGCCCAGCAGGCAATCTTTGAATGGATAGAGACCTGGTACAACCGCCAACGGCGCCATTCGGCGCTAGATTACTTGTCTCCAGCTGAATTTGAAGAATTGGCAAAGGCGGCTTAAATAAAATTTTTCCTCCCCGACCCCGCGCCCTTCATCACTTAACCGGCCTTTTTCCCTCTAACTGACAATGTTTAGACTGAAATTGCGAAACGGAGTGGCCCTGCATTTGGCCCGCTCACGAAGCGATGGCGGCCAAAATGTATCACTGAGCACGAGTGGCGATGGTGATTCTGCGGCGCTTAGAGTGGGATAAATGATGGAATGAAATGCGCCCAGCGACTCGGATCATAACCAAAAACCGGTATGAACTTCGTCTGCTTTTCAAGAATCTCATGGTTCATGTCGGGCGCAAGCCGCCTTATCTCACAAAGTTGTGCGACCTCTCGATTCACGACGGCATTTTTGATCAGGCCTTCCATGTATGCGATGAAGCGATTCACGCCAATCCCCGGTGATGGCTAACATGAGATGGACCCTTGTGTCTCGCGAGCGATCGGATTGATTAACGTCTTACTTACCCGTTCGAACTTTTTAGCACCTCAAGCGCAGCTTTCCTAAGCTGAGCGCGACGTTCCATCAGGAGTCTATAAAACTGATCACGATTCTCGCCAACTCCGGGAGCAATGGAAAGTTTATACAGAGCTTCTTTGATTAGCTTGGAGGCCTGTGAAATTACTTTTTTGTCGTGTGGTGTGTCTTCACTGAAGACGGAAGTAATCATTGGTAGTATGTCGGAGGCTCCTCCTTTTTTCAGTTCTTCAGCCTGAAAGAAGAGATGACTCGAGCTTTCTGAATTTCTTGAGAGGACACGCCTAACCTCTATGAATGGTGCCGCCTCGAGTGCATCAAGAATTTGGTTGGCTAAATTTCGAACTTGGAGCCCTTTTGCAGGATCGGCTTGGTGAGCGAGAGATACTAACGAACCCATCAGGCCTTCAAGAATATGGAGTCTAGCTTTTAGGCCCTTGGGCATTCCAACCGCCGATATATGCACTGCTTCGTCATGAATGACCAAGTAGACGTCGTCGAGGCCAACCGGGATTTCTCGGATTTGTCCACTCAAGCGCGGGAGGTACTCATCCTCTAAAGAGCCAGTTTGTTCGTAATACCTGACATCGACTGGATCGTCCCCTGGGAGGTGTTGATTTAGCTTTGAGATTCCCTCATTTATTCTTGCAACTCGCGGATAAAGAATAGTGTTCTCGTCGGTCATGTAAAACCCAAGCACCTGCGCCACTTCAGGACCCAAAGCTATGAATGGCATTCTAGGATCACTTTGGATGGCGGCCTCGAAGGGGCCATGTGTTGAATTCCAAGGCTTTCCCTCTTTGCGCTTCACTATGAAGATTGGATCATTGAACCGTTCACGTATGTGGGAGGGCGGAAGTCCAACTGTAACTGTATATTCATCATCAACTTCAGTTTCGTTGTGTTTCGAAAATTTTATCCAAGCTGGGTTGAACTTCGTCTGATTGACCTGCTTGCATTCAAGAGCGCCAGCTGTGTTGGCGGCAAACGTCGTCGCTGTCAATATCATTGTCACCGCTATTGAGATTCTATTGCCATTTTGTGTTTTCATGCGACCGAGCATTGCAAGAAAAAGGCCATTAAAAAGCACTTAGAGAATCTCATATCTGAATCAATGGAGATTTTAACCTTTACCTTTCAGGTCTGTGGAGGTGAATTTGGCGAGACTTCAAAATACTTTCGAAACGCAGGAGACACCCCTCGAATCAAAGTGCTTCGAGTGGTCGCAGTACCAGCGCCTGCACCAGCAGTGCAGGCCACCATGCTCCATTGATTTGTTTAGTTCCCTGCAAAGGTCACATGCTCAGGTATGAGCGGTCTGAACCTTTGCGTTTCTCTTTGCTACCGCCACTGAAAAAGAAGCTTCCGTCTCAGCCGATCATGTGCGCTTGGCTTCCACTGAAATCATGTGAACCACAAAGACCCGGCGTTCCCGGACGGAACGCCGGGGGCGGGTGCTCGAGGGCCGGCCGAGAGGCCCTCGACTCATGACAGGAATACCGGTCTGAGCGAGAGCTGGTCAGTAGGATGTCTAAACGAGATATAATTGCGGCTTCGTTACTCCACCGCCGAAGGCGGTTCAGTCCAATTTTTCACTTTCCGGACGGCTGGTTCTTCGGGTCGCTTTTTTGTTTCGTAATGAGTCGGAAAATGGGAGAGCCAACCACCGTGAGGGATGGAACTATGTCAGGTTTCCAAATGCAGTTGCCATTCGATCAAGCTCAGTTCGATTGATGCCCACCTCCTCAGCCACCGTCCTCCAATTCCCGACACTTTGACGGATCAATCTGAAACTTCCATTTGCTCTGCAGCCAGTTTGGATTGTACTCGAAGGAAAACATTTCCTTTCCCCTCGACTGAGACGCCGTCAATATGCCAACAATGTTGGGTTCCCCCAGATAATGCCAATCAGCCCAAACTTCGATTCGCTTCATTTCTTCAGCTCGCGTTTTCTCGTTGCCGTTAATTCTAGGTCTTGAAGCTTTCGGCCCAGGACGTCGTTTTGAGCAAGAAGCTCGAGATGGTCAGCGAGACCTAGGGAGTGTAGAACGTTTGCAATGGCGCCGACGCTTACTCCTGCCGTGCCTTTTTCGATTGCAACCAAAGTGTTCAATGCGATCCCGGCCCTCTGGGCGACGGCTCGCAATGATAGGTCGCGTCTCAGCCGGGCCATTTTGATATTGTCTCCCATTTTCTTGAGTTGACGCTTTGCAAGTGGCGAAAGTATCACGGTTTTTTTCATCATATCACCTTTAACTGATACAAAAACGCCATTTTGTCTCAATTAATTGAGATAAAAGCCAGATTTTATATCAGTTAATTGATGCATGTGACCCATGTCGAGCAATTGAACCAATTGCAGCTTGAAAAGAAGTCCGAGAAAGTCTTTCGTGGACCTGCCGTAAAATCCTCGTCGAGTCGACCTGGTTCACGCGCAGGCCGCTCAAACGATCAACGCCATCTCACTTCACCAGATAATCCCGCCAGCGAATGGTCAATGAAGGAGTCATTTGCGCATAACTCAGAGCGGGCGAATCCTCAATTTGACTGCCGCCATAGTTTCATTTTCCAACTTTTGATAATTAATCTCATCCAAAATTCTGATGAGTGTTAAGAACATTTAACTGGCTGGCTGGAGTTGAGCTTGCTAGGCCGATTTTTAAAGGAGGAGGAATTCATGCACATCCAAACAATTTCCGGCAGTTTAAGGGAGAGCCTTCGAATCGAGACGCGGGAGTTGCATGCCGAATTGGAGTCGCGCATGGCCTTGCTTGATCGCCCCCTGACTCCGCAGGGCTACATCGATGTCCTGCTACAACTTCACAACGCTTTAAGTTCCATGGTTGAGGCCTGGCATCGGAGCGAGGTGGAGATCCCCTGGTCGCCGGATTTCTCAGATCGCCTGCGGTGGCTCGAAGCTGATCTCCGGGAGCTTGGCCAAAAGCCCGCGGGAAATACCACAGCATGGAAGGGGCCTTCTGATTCGCTCGGCTGGTGGGGTTCATTTTATGTTTATGAGGGCTCAAGTTTGGGGGGTCAATTCATCGCACGGGCACTTCACGACAGTTTTCCAAACAGTCTCAACTACTTTTCAGGCTATGGAGCCGCAACGGGTATTCGTTGGCGAAATTTTCTGATGGAAATGGAAAACAACGTCAGGCCCTCTGAATACAAAGACGTCGTCGCTGGAGCCCGCCTGAGTTTTCAATTGTTCCTTGATCAGGCGGAGGGAAAAAAACGGGCGTCGTGAACCACCACAGGGTCGCTTTACGAGCGACCCTGAGCCACCCGTGGTCGTTGAATTTCAACCGTTCAGGGACTAGCCAGTTTAGTCAGCAAGCTTCCGACATCCGCATCCGACAGAAGAGTGGCATTGTGGCATGTGCCCTTGCTTCCGGGAAAGATTTCGGTGCAAGAGGCGGTCTGTCCTGGATGGCTGGCTGGTCCCGGAGAGAGCGTGCAGTTTCTAACTTCGGCGTACGAGTTGATGATATTCAAACAAGCGTTGACCGACATACAGATCCTGGTCGCGCTGGCATTGCTATGAGAACCCGCCAAACTGGTTTCCAGAATCACCTTCACACTGGGGGATCTGATTTGGCATTCGACTAGACCCGCGATCTTTCCGTCGGAATCGTGGCCGGAATCGGAATCGTGGTCGGAATCGTGGTCGGAGTCGTGGGTCGACAAATTGGAACTCCCATCGGCGGACGTCGAAGTCGTGGACGTCGATGGGGTATTCGTCGAATCCGTCATTGAGCCAGCCGGAGCCCCCGGCGAGGTCGTGTGGGGATTGCCCTTGGTTGGCGGATTGGTTGGTGGAGCCGACGCAGAGTCCGTCGTGCAAGCGCAAGTCGAAGTGTCTGCCGTTGAGTTGGATGAAGGTCCCGCCGGGTTTGTCGGTGAGTCGGTGGTTGAAAATCCACTCGAAGTGCCGCCGGACGAGGTTGTTGCTCCGGTCGTGTCGGAAGCCGTGCCCAATGCCACATTATATTTAGGTGATGACATTATCGCTGAATCGACGTAGGCGGGCGAGAATTGTTGCCCGGCGCAGTTTTGAAAAAGCGCGATGAGTCCGATGGCCCACAGTGATACGTAAATTCTCTTGCTGAACATATGCCCCCCCAATTTTTTGCTCTCTTGGGCTTTATCCTTCAATTTATGTGCCGGGTGTAAAATCGAAAGGATGAAGTAAAAGAACTTGGACATGGAAATCTTCTTCCATTTGATCATTAGTTCGCCGTTTCGTGAATTGTGTTCGTTCGAAAGTCTGTTTCAGGGCAATCCGAACTTCAACTCGAAGTGATTCAATTCCGACGAAGATAGACTTACAGGAGCCAGTGCTTATTGGATTGATTTGGGAATGCGCGCGTGGCGGCGCTGCCGGCCATGATGCGCGGGGAACTTTTGATCACTAGCCCGCATTTCTCACAAGCGTAGCGGCCAGCCGAGCGAATCGGCCGGCGCAGCAGAAACGCTGTGAGAAATGCGGGCTAGTGGATGTGTCGGTTTAAGCCGCCTCTGACATTCCAAAGCCATCGTTGTTCATGTTGACGGTGTCGATTCCAAGAGCTCGTTTCAAAGCCACGACAATGGCTTTGTTGTAAGGACAGCCCATGGCCAATTCAATGTGCAGCATGGCTTGGTTATGATTCTTGACGTTGGTCTTGCCGGGACCGGGGATGGTCAAAGCAACAAAGGCATCGATGAGGCAGACAATCTTTGCATAGGGGTGCATCTTGATGTCCCGCAACCTTTGAGGGAAACCCTGACCAAGGGCGTTTTCATGATGTTCCATCGCGATGGCGATAACCTCTGGGGGGGTATCCGCTATGGCCTGAAGAATTTCGGCGCCCCGAAAAGAATGGGTTTCCCAAGTTGAGCGTTCCTCCGCCGTCATATAGAGGCGTTCTTTCGCCACGATTTCGGGTGGAATCTCTTTCAACCCGACGTCGCGGACAAAAGCGCCAAGGGCCAACTTTTCAACATTGGTCTGTTGTTGCCATCCCAGCTCACGAGCGATCAACACGCAAAGGGCCGCACCGGCAAGGGCCTCTTTCATGGCGTTTCCAGGCAACTCATGAATGGCCGAAACGACCTGAAAGTAATCATTGCGGGATTGAACGAGGGTGCAAAGGGCGCCCACGACCTGTTTTGAATGGGAGATGGCTTTGGCGTGAACTCCCGTGTATTCCATTTCCTTAAATACGCTTGCGGCGGCTGTTCGAAGAAATAAGGATCGGCGAGGAACAGGAATATCGTTCCGTCGCGCCAAAATTCCAGCGATTTTTAGGTTCTGCTCGACGGCCAATAAGTAGTCATTGCGGCGAATGTAAAAGGCGCTCACTTGATCGCTCTGGGAAACGTGCAGTTCGCCCAAAGAAGACTTTGTTCCCGCCTTGGCGAGGAGCACGTATTTGCCGTTGCTCAATTTCAAAAATACATCGGTCGGCAAAGGCAAGCCAGGCAGAAGTTCATCCTTCAGAATAGCGACCATATCGATCTCAGGGTCCATGAGATCGGTGAGCAATTGTTTCGACTCTTCATCCAAATCCGAAGACTTCGCGGTCACGGTCGTTGTCCTCCAACCACTTACGTCCTACTCAGGAGACAATCTCTCTTTCGGCGCATTGAGGGACAAACATAACGGCATTAACGAAAAATTCATTCTGGTGTTCCAGCTGTCTCACCTTGGGACTGATCCACAGGAAGCGATGGAGCGTGGGTGGCGAAGCCAAGTCGGCGCTTGGAGTGTGACTTTTCTTCAAGAAATTTATACACTCTTCGATTGGCCCTGACATCGGCTATGACATGAGTAACCCGTGAGGTCCGAAGCGCCATGAGACTTGCCAAGACATTGAAACGTCAACGAGGCATGCCATTGTTTGTGGCCGCGGTGAGTTTATCCAGGGTCGGATGGTCTCATGGCTTGGAGTCAGGTGGAAGTCTTGCCGAGGTCCGTTCTCGCCTCTGCGCTGAGGTTCACGCCGTTGAACCACCGCCTGCGAAACCGCCTGAATGGTCTGGAAAAGGGGGACGACCCCGGCTTTTGAATTCGCAAGAACGGCGAGGATCGCTGCTGCAGATTGCTCAGAAATTTTCTATGGCGACAGATCCACTGAGGCATCGCGATCAGTCCGTGCGAGATTACGCAACGGACTCCACGGCCTCTCTTGTCGAGATTAAGAGTTCGATTGATCAACTGACCCGCGAATCTTCCCTCCAGGGTTTAAAAAAAGGGGAAATTTCGCTTTTGGGACTCGCCCTGGAGGAAGGATTGCGCAAGCTCAGAGAGTTGGGCGAGGGTGATTCGCGCGAGGATTCCTTGTCTCTCGCCGACTTGTACTGGCCTGATGGGGTGGGACAGGTGGTGGAGAAATTGCCGCAAAAACTGGTGGTTATTGCCGGGCTCCGCGAACTGACCACCCGATTCTATCGCCTTGCTCTCATGAGGGAACCCAACGAGCTTCTCGGGGCTTGGGACGTGCTTTCGAATATTTGGAAGGACCGTCCAGCAAGCCGAGCAAGTCCAACAAGTGATAAGTACACAATTGATGAGTACAGATCTTTTTTGGAGTCCATTAATTTGGTAAAAATGAATGGGGAAAAATCGCCCTCGCTACTGCTGCGAATTGTATCGGGACACAAACTCGTTGATCCCAGAGAAATGGAAAATTTGCTGGAATGGCATCGCCAATTGCAGGACTTCATTGCCAAGTTCAACCACCATGTCGATTCCAGTCAACTCAACGTCAAGGTCGCTCTCCTGGGTCAAGGCCTGAACCCCTTTGTTCTTTATCGCCTGCGGACAAACGGGGTCGATTTTGAGTTGAGTGAGAACGGATCGTTGCCGCTGTCCCGGACAAATCTTTTCCCGCGAACTGGGCAGCACATCGCTCCTCGATTGGCGCGGAGTCGAATCACCCGCTCCAGCAAAGAATTTTCGCTGATGGTGAATGGTGCTGTAAGAGGTGACCATTGGAATGAGGCAATGCTAGCGGATTTGATCAGCCAAAACGTTTCAAGCCAATTGGAAGCCTCGGAGAGGTGGCGCGCCCTCCTGCAGCGAAGTGGGGTCATGCCGGACGGTTTAAGGAATTCCCTCGGTCGGCTGATCAGCAATGCATTAATGCCTGAAGGTGCAATTCGAATATTTCATGAACTTTGGTGGCAACTTCGTACAAAGCGCATTTCCGGCGATCTGTGGGACAGGGCCCGTCAGGATCATCTCGGTACAGTTTTTGAGAACGCAAATGTCAACTTGGGCGGTGTTTGGAAGATGGCATTGGGTGGGCTAGGAATCAAGGGGATCCGATACGTCGTCGATGGTCTGAAAATTCTTGATGATTTTGGTTACAAGCCTGCCATTCAAAGGGAGTTGGATTTGCACTTTCTGGTGGATTCAAGGGGCCGATGGATCAATGTCGTTAGGGAACCGGACGACGGAGAAGAAGAAGAAGAAGAACGGAAAGAAACACCATCTGTGGGTGCGCGAATTCAATATTTGCACCAACATTGGGAGATGTTGAAAAAAGCTGGAATCAAAACTTCTTTTGTCATTGTCGTCTTTTCACATGCTATGGAGAAGCCGCTGATTGAGCGGACTAACGGTCCTGGAGTCAATGTGATCTGGGCTCCTTACCGCTTTATTGAAGGCACTCGTGGTCAGTTGGATCTGGAGGACGTTCTGCGAGAAACATTCTAAGAGTGGCGGTCTTTCACAGCGCCAGGGTCAGATTGATGGCTGTTGCGGCGACTGTCTTGGCGGAGCTGGGATCCGATCGCCAAACCACGTCTCGTTGATTCGCACGGCTCGCCAGGGTTTAAGGAGCCGCACGGCCAGGCGAAAACTCAAGCGAATCCCTTCACGCAGCGCCAAGAGGATTTTTTCACCGGTACCGACGTATTGCCGCTCATCCCAAGCTGTCGGGCCGGCGGCCAGAACCTTGCGGCCGATTTGACGGTAGACGGAAGCGGCGACAGAGCAGGCCAAGGCGCCACGCCAGGAAAGGTAGCTCAGCCCCTGTCGTCCTTTGCGGTAGCGATCATCGGCCACCCGCAAGAGTCTTTGCGCCAGGACAGACCATTGTTTGCGGTTTGCCGGTTGGCCGAACTCCGATGGGGAAAGGTGAACCTCCTCCAGCCAACGCCGGGGGAAATAAATCCGACCCAGGTCGAAGTCGTCCTTCACGTCGCGCGCGATGTTGGTGAGCTGCATGGCCGAGCCCATTGCCACCGCGTGGGGCAACGCCTTCTCGCTGCTCACGCCCATAATATGGCACATCATCAAACCAACGACACCAGCCACGCAATAGCAGTAGTCGTCAAGTTCCTCGAGCTCGCGGTAAACGTGGCCCTCGACATCCATCCGCATGCCGCGCAGAAGATCCAAGGGATATTTGAGCGGAATGCCGAAAGCGTGAAGAATCAGCCGCAAACCCTCAAATTGCGGGTCTTGCAAGGGTGTTCCGGAAAAAAAGGCCCGCCGCGTGTTTTCCTCCAAGGATCCGAGCCGCAGGAGGGCTTCCCGTGGATTGGCCGCTTGGTCGATTTGATCGTCGCAGTGGCGGCACCACGAATAAAGAAGCCAAGCGCCGGCGCGTTCACGTTTGGAAAAGAAAGTGGATGCGAAGTTAAAACTGCGCGAACCCACTTCGATTTGGCGACGGCTGAACTCGACGAGGTCATGGTTCAAAGGAAATCCTCCAGCACAAGGGCGGCGGTGGCCTTGCCTGAATTGACGACCCCGGGGACTCCGGCTCCAGGATGAGTTCCGGCGCCAGCGAAATAAAGGCCCTGGATCTTGGCGTCCCGATTGTGCAGACGGAAATAGGCGCTCTGAGTGAGTAAGGGCTCCAAACTGAAGGCCGCGCCCACGTGGGAATTGAGACGACGCTGGAAATCCAGCGGCGTGAAGTATCGTTTTGTAACGATGTGCTGGCGCAGTCGGGGCAAGTACTTGCTTTCCAAGTAAGCCAGAATCTTGTCGGCGTACTCGTCACTTCGATTTTGCCAATCAAAGTCCAGCTTTCCGAGATGACCCACGGGCGAAAGAACATAAAAGGCCTGGCATCCGGGTGGAGCAAGACTGGGATCGGTGAGACTGGGTGCGTGCAGATAAAGCGAGAAATCATCCGGCAAAACGCCCTTGTCAAAGATGTCCGCCAGCAGGGCCCGGTAGCGCGGTCCGAAAATCACATTGTGGTGGGCGATCTTGTCGTAAATCTTATTCACGCCAAAGTAGATCAGGAACAGCGACATGCTGTAAGACTTCTTTGCAAGCTTGTGGGCCATCTGCTGGCCGAATTCCTGGTGGCGCAATAGATCTTTGTAGGTGTGTAAGACGTCGCCGTTGCTGACCACGGCATGGCAGTTGTAGGTTTTCCCCGCCTTGGTGCGCACACCGGTGACCCGATTTTGCTCTGTCAGTATTTCGTCCACCTCCGAGCGATAATGAATTTGCCCGCCGATGTCGGTGAAATACTTGACCAGGGCTTGCACCAGCGCTCCCGTTCCGCCCATGGGAAAATAAACTCCCCAATTTTTCTCAAGAAAATGGATCAGGGTATAAATGGACGAAGCTTTAAAAGGATTTCCACCCACCAATAGACTGTGAAAGCTGAACGCTTGGCGGAGCTGCTCGTCTTTGATGTATTTCGCCACCATGGAATAAACGCTGCGATAGGCGCCCAGGCGAATCAGTTGCGGCGATACTTTGACCATATCCCACAGGGATAAAAAGGGAACCGCCGCGAGCTTGCTGTATCCCTCGTTAAACACTTCCTGGGAATATTTTAAGAAATCCCGGTAGCCTTGCTCATCCGCCGGATTTTTTTTGCGGATCTGGGAAAACAGTTTTTCATCCTCGTTGGAATAATCAAAAACATATCCATCGTCCCAAAGCAGGCGATAAAAGGGGAGGATGGATTTCATCTCGATATAGTCAGACATCCTCCGGCCGGTCAGACCGAAAAGCTCTTCCAGACAATCCGGCGCGGTGATCACCGTGGGGCCGGCGTCAAACGTGAACCCCTGGTCATGAAACACGTAGGCCCGGCCGCCGGGCAGGTCTTGTTTTTCAAGAACGGTCGTCGACATGCCGGCGGCTTGTAAGCGGATGGCCGTGGCCAAACCGCCGAAACCACTTCCAATCACAACCGACTTGGTCTGCGGAGGTGCCGGCGGCACCGACTTAGTCTGCGGAGGTGGCGGAGCCACCGACTTGGTCTTACGAGTAGGCATTTGCAACCCTTTCGGCGAGCGCTTGAATTTTCTGCTGCGTGATTTCCGCGGGATGAAGCCGCTTTTCCATGTCATGAAGGCAATGTTGCTGATAACGAAGGGCGCGGGAAAAGCCGGTTTCGATCAGCGGCACCCGGCGCAAAAAGTCGCTCAACGACGACACGTCCGGCAGCTTTTCCAGCGCCAACTTGAAGTTCGCCAACTCCTGGGGAAACTCTTCGGCCAGGGCCCACCACACAAAAGACGGACGGCGAAGCGCGAGATCCTCCAAATGCTTGGCGGTGGGACGGTCCACCCGCACATTTCCCAAGTCATCAAACATCTGAAGACTCACCCCAAAAGCCAAGCCGAATTGTCCGACAATTTCTATTTTTTCCCCGCTGGCGCCGGCAAGGACGGCACCCATCTGCAGGGCCAGGGCCATCAGCGCCCCGCTCTTCAGTTCCAGGCTGGCCCGGCAAAGTTCCGGTATCTCGTGAATCGGAAGGGCTGAAATATCCGTTCCAACATCGAGAGATTGACCGGTGTGCGCCTCCAACAGCACGGTTTGCATCATTTCGAAGAGGCGAAGTTTACGATCCACCGGAAGGCGGGTTTGCCGCAACTTTTCGAAGGCCAAAAAGTACAGCCAGTTGCCGGCGTTGAGGGCCGTGGGCAATCCGTACTTGCGGTGCAAGGTGAGGCCCCCGCGGCGCCACTCGCTGGCGTCTTCAATGTCGTCGATGATCAGTGAACCGGTATGAAGGGCCTCGATGGCTTGGGCGCACAACTCCAAATATTTGTCCACATCTTCCACCGGCTCGCTGTCCCCATCGATGGCGTCCCCGCTTCCTTGGGCCAACTCAAACCCCAGCTGAACGAGACGGCCACGAACTTCCTTGCGCGGTCGCGCCAGCAGGTCTTGCAGGGGGCGAAAGAGCGAGCGCTCGATTTCCCGTCGGATCACTGAACTGTGCTCGAGCGGGGGTTGCAGGCGCAAATTGGAAAAATCAAGAAGGGTCAGAAACGACAAGTGATTCCTTTCAGTAACTTCAAGTCGGTGCCTTCGGCACCTCCGCAATAATCGGATCATCAAAATCGGATCATCAAATAAAACGTCCATCGAACTACCATATCTTGGGGCGTCTCACAAGCAACTGTCGACGCCAAAACAAAAGGGCTTGCTCGGTCAGGAATTGATGAGACCGCTCCACACCGATGAGAGCGGATCGGGGTGAGGGCAGAACCTGCCACTGCCGTTGCAATCCCAGATGAATCTGGGCGACGGCCGTGCCATCGGAACGCTTCTCGAGGCCCGCGACAATGGACTGCCTCGCGAGCTTCCAATCGGGTGAGGGTGGGCTTTGATGCCGCCACGGGTATCTTTCCTGAGGGCGTCCTGGCGCTTGTCCCGGCGCTTGGTGGAGAAAGCGGGTCTTGCCCAGGATTTGTTCTTGCCGCAGATACGGCAGCAGCCGGTGGAGGAGGTGACCTTCGGTCACCCCATCGAAGAACCACACTTCATCCGACGACCCGAGCGAAAGAACGAATTCACGGGCTGGATCTTCGCCGTCGCGGGCGACGACCCAAGGCTTCAGCGCCTCCTCGACCCGGCGGGTCCATCGGTCGGCTTCGCCTTCCTGCGATTGCAGAAAAGACAGCTTGAATTCGACATAAGGAAAATGAACGCGGTAGCCTTTCTGAAACGGGCAATCCTGAAGGGCCGCTTCGGCGTGATGGGCAATTTCCGATTCTCCCGTGCCCAGACAATCCCAGGAAAAAACCCGCGTTCGATCGAGGTCTTTATAGCGCTCGCCCAGCCAAGCTTCAATGGCCTCATTCCACACGGCGTGAACCTCCTTGGGCGGGCCAGGAAGGACGAACACTTCGAGGCCCCCACCGGCAAATCCCCTTCCCGGAAGATGAAATTGAAACGCGTTGGCGGTGCCTTGGTGATTGGTCAGAATGCGGCTTGTTTTTGGGAAATAACATTGCTGCCGTTGAAAGTCCCTGAGTGCCAGGCCGTGGCGCTGAAACCGAGCAACAATCCGTTGCCAGGATTCTTCGTGCCACTCCAGCGGAAGACCGGACCAGCGGCTGACGCCGTCGCGGGTGAGGTCATCGCTGGTCGGTCCGAGGCCGCCCGTCACAAACAGCAGTTGAACCTTGTTTTCGAGATCCTTGAGCTCGGCCTCGATGAGTTCCCGGTCGTCGTCTATTGCACGGTGAAAGTGCACCTGCAGGCCGTGTTTCAGCAGGGCCGCCGAGATCCAACTGGCGTTGCTATTGGTGATTTGCCCGGTGGTGATTTCAGTTCCGACGGCAACCACCGCAACCGCATTTTGTCCGTTCATTCCGACTTATCCTCGATCTGTCTTTTATCCATCGCCGGCAAAAAGTGCGTCAAGTCAAAATCTCTTGTCTGTCTCGTGACCAAAAGGCAAATTGAGCGGGAAAAACGTCCGCCCACGCAACTGAGGTGAGAAATGTCCATCTTCGAATACGATCTTTACAATCCAACGGATTCTCACGGTTTGTTGCGCGAAAGCGTCCGCGCCTTCGTCAAGGCGGAGGTGGAACCGCAGGCCATTGCCAATGATCGGGCGGAGAAATTCAATCTTCCTCTTTTTCGCAGACTCGGTGAACTGGGTCTTCTCGGCATCACTGTACCAGAGGACTTTG
>PSRN01000214.1 GCA_003176075.1 Bdellovibrio sp. | reverse complement strand
CCCTCAGGTCGCCGATGGTCTGACGTATGACGATTGCTTGAATGCCGCCAAGGAGTGGGGAGTCAGCGCCGACTCCTTCGGTCACGTGGTTCAAGGTACCTGCATGGACGCTGAAGAGGCAGGTATTGTTGGCAAGTTCCGTGACTGCCTTGGGGCCTTACCGAAGAACTTGGGCGAGGGTGTCCCGTTTTTTACGGATTGTCTGGATCGGTCTCGTCCGGAAAGTCATGCTTCGCAAATTTATCCAAGCTGCTTGAAAGAAATTGCAACTCTTAAAATTGAATCGATCGGAACTGTGTTCAATGACTTGGCCTATAATGCGTCAGCCGATGGGCAATGCACGAAGCTTGTTTCCTGTTTGAAATCACAGGAACAGGCGAACATCAGTTTTCAAAACTTGGAATTTCAGGAGCAGAACTCCCCTTCCCGCCGTGCGGTTTCGTCCTGTGCTGCACAGGTTCCTTTGAGGGAACAGCGCGGTGCGGATGAAGAGGTGGCGCAGCTGAGCACGCAGAAGCAGCCCGAGCAGCCCCAGGAGATTAAGCCTGAAAAGTCTGGCGCGTCTCCGCGGAAGATTGCAAGCGCTCATCGACCTCGGTTGGCGGCGCGAGGGCATAAACATTATAAGGCACGGCAGGCCTACCGCCGTCGACTGGCGCGATTGAAACGCCGCCATCATCGTCATTACTACAAAGTAACCAACCAGCTCTGACGTTGCTCGCAATGCTCACT
Source organism: Bdellovibrio sp. (assembly GCA_003176075.1). Lineage (GTDB taxonomy): Bacteria > Bdellovibrionota > Bdellovibrionia > Bdellovibrionales > Bdellovibrionaceae > PSRN01. The sequence goes on along the minus strand of PSRN01000214.1, from coordinate 4,786 downwards.
GGTGGCCTCTTAAAATAGATGGAAAATTCATTCCTCGCTCTGAAGCGAAGCCGCCAAACTTAAGCGAGAAATAAAAATTGGATCTTCAGTATTTGAAAACAAAAAGGCGGCCATCCCCCTCGCGCCGCCTTTTTGCCCGCCCGTTCTTCAGCGGATCAAATCATGCGTGGAACCTATAAGGGAATTGACTAAACGTCAATATGATATTACTCGAAGTCAATTTTGTGCAGCACGAGAAAAGACGCCAGTGGCGCTGCGGAGGTGCCAACGGCACCGACTTCGGCAGGGCGCCGCCCCCGCTGATGCTCCTACTTGGCAACCTCGGCCTTGGTAAATTCCGCCTGGACCGATCCGACGGGACCGGTCAAAGTGACGGTGCAGGGCTGATGATCCACGTCTGAGGTGGAAACGGGAAAGGTGAGCCTATAGGCGGTGCTCCAGCGGTTGAAATGGGGATAGAGGGCTTGAATCTCCTGAAATTGAGATCTGAGTTTGGAGGCTGTGCCCTCAACGCGCCGGCCGTTGATGTCCAAAAAGATCTTCCATTTGGTTGTTTTCTTGTTCAAATCATCGTTTTTGCGGTCCGGCAGAAAAATGCTGAGAAAAAACTCGGCCTTAGTTGATTTCTCACCTTCAACCTTGTTGCGTTCCAAAGAGTACTGCTCAGAACTCCACTGATACATGCGGGCGTTTTGATCGAGGAGCGCCGACAACACAACCGAGTTGTGTTCGGTGAGATCGAGCTGGATCGTATTTTGGAACCCATCGTACACCCTGCGATTGACAGTGTTTTTTTCGATCGTATCCTCAGCCTGGCTCTCTGGCATCAGGGTGAGCCCCGGGGGCTGACGGCCGACCGTGGAGCAAGCTGTGGCGCAAAGAAAAAGAAAAGGAAGAAAAAAAAGATGAAGAGCAACCGCAAAGTTCTTAGCATTCGTGGTGGTTTTGGTCATGACTCACATTTTTGTGGATTGTTCTCAGCCCGTCAAGCCCGTCACACCCGTCAAGTTCTGCCGGGTGTGAGGACAGTGTCGCGGCCCGGTCGGTCGGCGGTGGCCCAGGGATGATCGATGTTGTAATGAATGCCGCGCGATTCCTGGCGGCGGAGGGCACACTCCACCGAGAGATCCGCCACGATGGCGATATTGCGGAGCTCGAGAATCTCGGAATGGATGCGATTTTTTAAGTAATACTCCCGCACTTCCGCCAAAATGTTTTTAAGTCTTGCCGACGCCCGCGCCAGCCGTTTGTTGGAGCGGACAATGCCAACGTAGTTCCACATCAGCCGGCGGATTTCTTCCCACATTTGGGTGATGACGATCAGTTCGTCGGGCGCCGTCGGCGGCGGATGAATCCACTCCGCCGGCGGCACCGAAGCGGGCCTGAGTTCGTGGAGAGCGTCGGGCATCTGTCGGGCGCAGTTGTGAGCCATGGCCAGGCATTCGAGAAGGGAATTTGAAGCGAGGCGGTTGGCGCCGTGAAAGCCGGTGCAGGCCGTTTCGCCAAGGGCCCAAAGGCCACGCAGGTCGGTTTGCCCATTGACGTCGGCGACGATGCCGCCGCAGAGATAATGGGCCGCCGGCACCACCGGAATGGGCGCCTTCGTGATGTCGATACCGTAGTCGAGACAGCGCTGGTAAATCGCGGGAAAACGACTCCGCACAAAATCGGCCGCCAGCCGGGTCATGTCGAGAAAGACCGATTCGGCGCCGGTCTGTTTCATCTCTTGATCGATGGAGCGGGCGACGATATCGCGCGGAGCGAGCGAGCCCATTTCATGGTGTTTCTTCATAAAAGCTTCGCCCCGCGCATTGATGAGTTCCCCGCCCTCGCCGCGCAAAGCTTCGCTGATCAAGAAATTCCTCGCGGTCGTGTGGTAGAGACAAGTGGGATGAAATTGCATAAATTCGAGATTGGCGACGCGCGCGCCGGCCCGCCAGGCCATGGCCACGCCGTCGCCCGAAGCTCCGCTCCAGTTGGAAGTGTACAGATAGACTTTGCCGGCGCCGCCGGTGGCGAGAATGGTGGCGCGGGCAAGATAGCTTTCGACTTCACCTGAGCGGCGATCCAAAACGTACGCGCCGTGAATTTGTGTCGGTCGGGTCACGAAGGGTTGACTGTGGAGGTGCTGAAGGCACCGACTTGGAAATTCCTTATTCACAATCAGATCAATCGCCAGGCGGTCCTCGAAAAATTGAATGTTCTTTTGTTCGCGGCACCGTTCAAGAAGTACGCGGTGAACCTCAGCACCGGTGAGGTCTTCGGCATGAATCACCCGTCTGTGGCTGTGTCCGCCCTCGCGCGCCAGCTCATAAGTCGGTGCGTCCACGAGCTCCGCAGACCAAGTCGGCGCCTTCGTCGCCTCCGCAGACTCCACTTTTTGACTGACCTGACGGCGGTCGAATTGGACCCCCAAATCGATCAATTCTTTAATTCGATCAGGGGCTTGCTCGACATAGTTACGCACAATGTCATCATGGCAGAGGCCGGCTCCGGCGCGCAGAGTGTCATCAATGTGCGAGCGAAAGCTGTCGTCTTCGCTCAAAACGGCGGCAATGCCTCCTTGCGCGCGTGGCGTGTTTGCCGATTCCAACTTGTCTTTAGAAAGCACAATCACATGGCCCAAGCGACTGGCTTTAAGCGCGAAGAAAAGTCCCGCGAGGCCTGAGCCAATAACGAGAAAATCAGATTCCTGTCTTTGCATATTTCGCCTATTTCGTTCCTTCCAATTCCACTCACTTGCAACATGCCCAGACGTAAAACTACAATAGACGCCAAGTAAGGCGAATGCGAGTAAAAGCCATTTTTATTTTTCTCATCGTTGTTGGAAGTGTGGTGGGGCTGTCCATTTGGCAAGTCGACACGGCTCTTTTTCACGACCAAGCGGTGCAAGGGGAAGCCATGGCTCGCGCGCAGTTGGCCTCGCTGGTGCCCGCCGCAGGGGCGGAGTTCAAGGTCGTCGCGGGCCAGATCAAAGCCCTTTCGTCGCGGAGCGTGGGCGGCGCTGCCCAAGTCGGTGCCTCGGGCACCTCCGCAGACGCCACGGGTGTTCCAAAGAAGGGGGATTTCAACGACACGATCGCGCCAGACATTGAATTGATGGCGGAGATGAGCCCCACCGAGACCGGCGAGTTCAATCTGCAAAACAAGTTTTTCCGTGAAGGAACGCCGGTGCGCAGCTGGGCCGAGAGTTACACGACGATCGCGCTTCGCGCCGTCAAACCCAGCGAAGTCGCCGAATCGTCCGTCGCACTCGTCGCTTTGCAGGATCCCCAGCGCAACACGTTCTTCTTGTGGATTCAACACCACGAAGGGAATCATTGGGAGGCGTTCATCACCAAGCCTTCTATATTTCAGGCCTTGATGGACCGCCAAAAAGGACAGCTGAGCAGTCTGATGCTGGTCAATCAGCAAGGCCAGGTTCTGGGACATACGACCTCGGAGTATGTCGGCACAAATTTGAAAGACGACGGCTTTGTGGCGGAGATGATGAAGGCTGGCAAGCGAGTCAGCTCAGGATTGTTCAAGGAGAAAAATGGCGAACCCTATCAGGGATTCTACGAGCAAGTTCCTGGAACCAATTTCTTTGTTCTTTGGAAACGCCCCCTGGCCGCCTTCGAGAAGGAGCGGGAAAACCTGAAATGGCAGCTGATTCTCCTGGGCGGCGGGCTTTGCTTCGTCGGCGTCGCCGGTCTGTTGCTGATGACCCGATCGGGGGCCAAGTCCGACAAAGGCGCGGCCGTTGCAGGGTCGGCGTCGGCCATGGACGTTGATTCCCCGCCCGCCGCCAAGAAAGCGGGCGAAGGGGGAGGCGATCCGACGCAAGAGAGAACCAAGGCATTAAAAGCGGCCGCATCGGCTTTGGCGCGAGAACTCAATGGTCCCCTCTCGCGAATTTTGGCTTTGGGCGGGCTTCTCAAAGGCAAATCCTTGTCCCCGGAGCAAAGCAAGGACGCGCAAGAGATTGAAGATTTAGCTCGCTCGGGCCGGTTGATCCTCAATAAACTTCTAACTTTCGCCGGCGAACAGGAATATCGGGCCGAGCCCACCTCCGTGAATGAGTGCCTGACGCAAGTTCTGGCTTCGCTCGAAGGAAAATTTCAAAGCAAGGGGATCAAAGTCGAGAAACATCTGAAGCGAGTTCCCGAAGTCGCCGGCCACTCCGTCGGTTTAATGAAGGCTCTTGAAGCCTTGCTGGGGAACTCCATTGAAGCGATGGAGAGGATGCCCAACAAATTGATCCGAATCGACCTGGAGGAAATCAAAGCCGGTGCTTCCAGCGTGGGCGGCACTGCCCAAGTCGGTGCCTCCGGCACCTCCGCAGACGCCACGGGTGTCACCTCCGCAGGTGGCGGTTGGGTGGTGTTGAAGATCAAGGATTCCGGCGAAGGTATTGAATCGGGTGTCGTGAGTCGAGTCTTTGATCCCTTCTTCACCACCAAGAGCAATGCCCTTCACTCGGGATTGGGTTTGTCGATGGCGGCGGGCGTGGTTCGTCAGTTCGGCGGTGATATCAAGCTGCAGTCGCAGCCGCGCGAAGGCACTGTGGTGGAAGTGCGATGGCCTGTCCTGAATGCGCCCGGGATGGTGGGAGCCAAGGCTATGTCAGCGGTCGCCAAGGCTCCGCCAACGGCCGCCACGGCTCCGTCATCGGTCGCCAAGACTGCGTCGACACCCGCTGTGAAAATTGATTTCGTGCGAAGCCCGGGAAGTCCTGCGGCGAGTCCCGCGGCAAGTCCCGCGGGAGGACCTGTCGGTAGTGGCTCGGGAATTCCTGCAGGAAGTT
>PSRN01000029.1 GCA_003176075.1 Bdellovibrio sp. | reverse complement strand
CAGCGCGATCCATTTTCCATCCGGCCTGGTCCAGCAGCCTTGCGGCCTCCCGCCGGTTGTAAGGGTAAAGGGTGATTTTTTTCGGATCCTTGGTGAACCACACGCTCATGGGTGATTCATAGTGCAGGGCCACTTCTTGTTTTCCCTCGAAAAGGGCTTTGACCATTTCCTCGCGGTCAATGCCATACACCAGTGCTTTACGAACCTTGGGGTCCTTCAAGATGGGATGGTTCATATTGAGGTCGATGTGTTCATACATCAAAGAAGGCTTCGTATTGACGACGAAAGGCAAGTTTTCCACTTTGACCTTCTTCTCCAATGCCAGAGCCTGTTGAAAGCTGATGCCGAGACTGGAAATCATGTCGATGGTTCCCGAGCGCAAGTTGGCTTCAAAAGTGCCGGTGTTGGGAATCAACTTGACGACGATCCTTTTGAACTTGGGTTTCTCGCCATAAAAGTAAGGGTTGGGGATCAGGGAGACGTGGCTCCCCAGGACGACTTCCGACACCTTGTAAGGACCGCAAGCCAGTCCGTCTTTTTCGGGGTGCCTGACATAATTTGAGTTCTTCTCGTATCCTTCCTTTTGACCTCCGTACTTTTTGAAAATCGGTTCTTCGAGATGTTTGGGAAGAGCGTTGAATGTTCCCAGCTGGTAAAAATCCCAGCGGGCTTTGGCGAAGGTGAAAAGGCATTTTTTCGGCGTGGCGGGATCCCATTCGATCTTGGCGACCTGCTCGTAGCTTTCCTTGTCAGGGACCGAAACATTGGGGCTCATGGCGACCGTTCGGGCGAAGTCAAAATCTTCGCAGGTCACCGGGTGACCGTCAGACCACTTTGCTTCGTCCTTGATTTCCCAAACCGACTGGATTTGTTTGTGATCAGGAGTGAACTTGGCCGTGCCGTCTTCAAGGGTGGGAATTTTTTTAGCCAGCATGGGAACCCATTTTCCCTTGGCGTCCATGGTGTCCAAGGTCCTGGCTGTCATGTAATAGAGATAGTGGGTGGCGGTCATCTGCATGACGACGGGATTGGGGTTTTCGAACTCCTGTGAGATGCCGATTTTGAGCTCGTCGAAAGTGGGAGCCGCAAGGACTGGCCGCCCGGGCAAGAGGGGGATCGGAAGAAAGGCCAACGTGAGAAAGGCCAACTTGGTATGTGCGTTCATTTCGGAACCTCCTTGTCCAAAAGCCAGCAGGAACATTGATGTTCATTCGGAATGCCGGGCGCGGCGGCGAGAATGGGAATATCGCGGGAGCAGCGGTCCATTTTTTGCGGGCAGCGCGGGTGAAAGGCGCATCCCTTGGGCGGGGCAAGGGGGCTGGGAACTTCCCCCGACAAGGACTTCTTGATCACCAGTTTGCCATCGCCGATCCTTGGGATCGCCTGGATCAAGGCCTTGGTGTAGGGATGTTTGGGATTCGCGAACAGTTCGTCTCGTGTTGCAAGTTCAACGATTTTCCCGAGATACATGACGGCCACGCGGTCGCAAACATGGGCGATGACGCTGAGGTCGTGTGAAATAAAAAGATAGGTGAGGCGGAACTTTTCTTGCAGGTCTTTCAAGAGATTCAGAATTTGCGCTTGGATCGAGACATCCAGCGCGCTCACCGGCTCATCGGCGACGATCAGGCGGGGCTCGAGGGCCAGAGTGCGGGCGATGCAAATCCGCTGTTTCTGGCCGCCGGAAAACTCATGGGGGTAGCGATTGACATCGGAGGATTGCAGTCCCACCGTGCTGAGAAGCTGGCGAACCTTGGTCTGACGCTCGCCGGACCCGATCAGGCGGTGGACCTTGTAGGGTTCTGCAAGAATTTGCCCCACTGTCATGCGCGGATTCAGCGCCGCCGCCGGGTCTTGAAAAATCATTTGCATGTTCCGCCGCGCTTGCCGCAGCCGCGCCCCCGCGTGGGCCAGGAAATCCTCGCCTTGGAACTTAACCTCGCCACTATCCGGTTCATAAAGGCGAATGATCGAGCGCCCGAGAGTGGATTTCCCGCATCCCGATTCGCCGACCAGGCCGAGAGTTTCCCCCGGGTGGATGACGAAAGACACATCATCCACGGCCTTCACTTCGCCCGTCTGTCGCAGAAAAAAGCCGGTTCGCACCGGGAAGGTTTTCTTTAGGTTTTTCACCTCAAGAAGGGGAGAGTTCATCGGCTCACCCGGCGACCGGATTGTGGCAGGCGACGAGGTGATTCTCAGCCGGCGTGGTGAGCGGCGGATTGAACTCCCGGCACTCCTGCTTGACCCGCGAACAGCGATTTTGGAAGGGGCAACCTGGAGGAAGCTCCTGGGGAGATGGAACAACTCCGTCAATCGTCCGCAGTCGGGCCACCCGGTGGCCCAGCTGGGGTCGGGCTTGAATCAAGGCTTCGGTATAGGGGTGCCGGGGATGGCGAAAGAGTTTTTGGGTGGTGGCGATTTCGCAGACTTGGCCTCCGTACATCACCATGACCCGGTCGGAAACCGAAGAAATCACCCCCAAATCATGGGAAATAAACTGCACCGACATTTTCATTTGGGATTGGATGGATTGGATGAGCTCCAGAATCTGCGCTTGAATGGTCACGTCGAGGGCGGTGGTGGGTTCGTCAGCAATTAAGAACTTCGGATGGCAGCTGAGGGCCATGGCGATCATCGCCCGTTGCCGCATGCCTCCCGAAAGCTGGTGCGGGTAGCTCAAGTACCGTTGTTCCGGCGAAGGAATGCCAACCCGATTCAACACTTCGATGGCGCGTTCCTTGGCTTCGGCCCGGCGGACTTTCTTGTGGCGGATAATCTGCTCGTCGATTTGCTGTCCAATGGTCAGGACCGGATTCAAGGCCGTCATCGGCTCTTGAAAAATCATCGCCATGTCGCGGCCGCGAATTCCTTCCATTTGCGATTCTGGAAGCTCGAGCAGGTCTTTGCCTTCAAAAAAAATCTGACCCCGGCTGATTTCGCCGGGCGGGTCGATCAGTCGCATGAGGGACAGGGAAGTGACGGATTTTCCACAGCCGGATTCGCCGACAATGCCGAGCGTTTCCGCCTGGTGAATCGTGTATGAAATATTGTTTACGACCCGAACGGGGCCCAGCTTGCTGTGAAACCTGGTCTCAAGGTTTCTGACTTCAAGAACTCCAGTCGGTGTCTTCACAGTTGAAGTGCCAATAGACAAAAACTGTGCCCCCCCCCTTGCATCAGCTATAATTTTTAGCAAGATGAGAAGCAAAAATCAAAGTGTAAAAACATTTCGGTTTAGAAAGATTAGAGAATACGGGGGGGAGGCTCTGACTTAATTTCTTGTTGCAGTCTTCGGCCGGTTGAAACCATCAGGCGACCAAGGAATTCAGAGACGCGTTCGACCAAAGGTATCTTGTGCTCGTATTTGATCTCAAAGATCAAGTGTTGTGCTCCGGCTTTTTCAAGAAGATAATCATCAGAAGTCTTGATGACATCAATAAGGCCGCGGTCGATGGCGTTTTCACCATACCAATATTCTCCCGTGGCCACTTTGGTCAGATCGATTTGTGGCCTGTACTTTTTAACAAAATTCTTGAAGAGATCGTGGGTCTCTTCAAGCTGCTCGAGGAATTTTTCCTCCCCTTTGGGAGTGATCTCACCAAAAAGACTCACAGTTCGTTTGAATTCACCGGCCGTGTATTCGCGGTAGTCGACGTCCCATTTTTTCAAGAAGCGAAAGAAGTTGGGAACCTGGGCCACCACGCCAATGGAGCCGATGATGGCAAAGGGCGCCGCCAGGATCTTATTGGCGACACATGCCATGAGGTAGCCGCCGCTGGCGGCCACTTCGTCCACGCACACGGTGAGGGGAATATTCCGCTCCCGCAGGCGAAGAAGTTGCGACGCCGCCAAACCGTAGCCCGAAACCACGCCACCTGGCGATTCCAAGACGACCACAACTTCGTCCTTGCTTTGGGCGACTTGCAGGACCGCGTTGACCTCTTCGCGCAGGTTCAAGGTTTCATGGGCCTTGAGGTCACCCTTAAAACGAAGAACAAAGACCTTGTGCTGCTGGTCGAGGTGCCGGTCCCGTTCCTTTTGTTCCTTTTGTTCCTTTTTCAGTTTCTTTTGCTCAGCCTTTAACTCCTCTCTGGAAAACAGGAAACTCTTCAGTAGAAGCGCCACCTCTTTCCACTTTTCATGAAGAGGAGTAATCTCGAGGTCGGCCATCTGTTGCGAGCGCAGCACCAACAGGGCAATAAGGAGGATCAGGGCGGCCGTGAAGGTGAAAAGAATCAGAGCCTTGCCGGCAAATACAAGAACTTCGGTCATTATTCCTCCCGGGAGCTGGGTGATTGCAGCAATTTGGTTGAAGCAAACAAGATTGAGGCAACAAGATTTTAGTCCCGCACATTCTAACGAAGGACCCGTCTCAGGTCGAGATGTTTTCTTTTGAGGAGGTGAAATTCAGCCGGGCCCAAGGAATAATGAAATCAAGGGAAATTGTCAGATCAGAGATGAAGTTTGGATTTATGAAGTTTGCATTTTTGTTCCTTGCCATCGGAATCAAGGGGATTGTTCGAATCGGCAAATGCGTCGGCGGCCGCATGATGGGAGCCGTCCGAATGATGGGAGCCGTTCGAGTGATGGTGATCATTGCCGGTGTTTCCGGTGCCTGTTGGGATGTGCCGCTGGGGGCCCGCGAGGTGAATGACCGTCACGAGGCGGAACGTCTCTTGGGATGGGGTGCGGACCAGGCCTGGAACGAGCGGTTTAATCGAGAACGAGCCGCAGGGGTCAATGAATTGCATAAAGAACAAGGGGATTTTGACCGTCTCAGAGAGAAAGATTTGGAGCACTATCGAAAGGAAAAGACAAAACGACATCAGTCGATGGCTGAATTTGGTGTTGAATATGAAAAAGACCAAGTCCAAAAGGAGAAAGAAACCCACGAATGGGAAAAGCAGCGGGACCTTTTTCTGGCTGAAAGACTGCGGACCCGCAACCTTTACCGCCGCCAAATCCAAGTGACAGAAGCTGAAGAATTGGGTTTGACCGAAAAACTGGCTCGCGTCGATTGGGACAAGCGTCGCTTCTTTGCTGATACCAAAGCCGGCGCAAAGGGTGGTCCCTCGGCGGCGTCCCGTTCGGGCGGTGGCGATCGATCAATTCCCCCGCCGCCGCCGCCGCCGTCAGTTGCGCCTCCCCCTCCGCCGCCAGGGATGCCTCAGCTGGGCACTCCACCGGACTTTCTTGACAACGAGGTCCCCCCGCCGCCGCCGCCCTCTGGCTTTGATATTCCGCCCCCACCGATGGGGTTCGATGAGCCGATTCCGCCGCCGATTTTCGATGATTCTTTCTAGGGCGTGTCTAAGACTTTAGAATTTCTTCGAGCTTCATCCCTGTCGCCTGGCTCATCCCCCGCAGTAAGTAGTAAAGAATTCCGGCCAAAATGACGAGCGAGGGAAGAAAAGTCACGGCAAAGGCCATGGAGGTCATATGGGCAATTTGATCGTTCAACACCGCTGCCTTTTCAACCTGTCCCAAATTGTCGTCGAGAGGTAAGAAAATCCCCCGGGCAAGAATGAAGTTGGTGATGGCGCTAAAGAGGAAAGAGCCTGAAAGCAGCCAAGTCGCGCGCTGAAGAAGTCGCATGAATTCAGCTTCTTTTCCCGTTTCTTTTAATTTTGCGTCGACCATATCCCAATGCATTGTTTGGGGATTGACAATTAAAGTTTGGATAAAAGGCCGATCCGTCCACGCGCTGCCGGCCACAAAAAATCCGATGAACAGAGGAAAAGCAGCTTCTTTAAAGCAAAACCAAATTCCGCCCAGACCCGACAGGGCCAAACCGCCGGTGACTGAAACATTGAGCAGCCCGAGAAGGGAAAAGAAATTGACCTTCTTTTTTCGCCACAGATCAAGAGTTCCAAAACTGAGGGGAAAAAATAAAGCGAGTGCCAGGGCGGGGGCAGGTCCAACCCACTTCGTTCCCTTGTGCAAAACAAAGACGGGGACGACAATGTTAAATAGCAAATTCCACAACGGATTTTCCGCGTGGCGAGACGCCTCAGCTTGACTTTCAACAGACATGAAAAATCCCTTACTTTTGAATGGTTGCTTAGATAACTCCCTTGACAAAAGGCGGCGCAATTTGGAGGAACCATTTTGCATTGCCGGCGATTTTGAATACTATAATTGATCAGCTTATGAATCAAGCCGGCTGACTGATCGGCCAGGGAAGGTTTTCAATGAGAACAGTTCTAACCCTTGTTTTTGCGCTTGCCAGCCTCGCTTCTTCGGCCCTCGCCGCGGAATGCGTGTACACCCTCAACAACAAATCGGTCGTCGCGGGGTGGACGGCATATAAGACCAATGAAAAACTTGCCGTTGGGGGTCAGTTTAAAAAAGTTGATTTAAGCGGAAAGAATGCGGGACCTTCGCTGTTTAAAATGGTCGAAGGAGTTGAAGTCCGGGCTGACGTGATGTCGGTAAATACTGAAAATCCGGGACGAGACAAGACACTCGCTGACTTCTTTTTTGCGAAACTGAGTCCCGGGCCGGCGGTTGGCAAAATTAAGCAGTATGATGAGAAAGCGGGAAAGGCCGTTTTGGCCCTGACCTTGAACGGCAAGCAAAAAGATGTCCCGCTCAAGGTGGAAGTCAAAGGTGACAATGTTTCGGCCACTGGGGATATTGACATTTTGGATTTTGGCGGCAAAGACGCTTTTGATTCAATTCATGCCAAGTGCTTGGATCAGCACAAGGGCAAGGATGGCGTTTCGAAAACTTGGTCCGCGGTCACCCTCAATATCAAGGCGGGTTTTACCAAGGCCTGTCCTTAAGCCACCATCTGTACGGGAGTCTGCGCCACTCGTTGGATGGCGACGTAGGCGATATCATCCGAGAAATTGGTGCCGCTGTTGAGCTTTCGTTCCAATTGACTGATGAGAGTCTCCAACTGCGGGTTCTTGCCGGCGGCCTCGGCGCAAAATTTCATGAACCTTGGCAATGACCAGATGGGGTTTTTCGATTTTGGAAATTCAAGGACTCCGTCCGTGACCAGGAGAAGGACTTCCCTTTCCCGGATAAGAATATCGGACCCTTTGAATTCATGATTGCCGACGGTGCCGAGGGGCGGGTTGAGGGCTTCCATCAGAGCCGCAATATTTCCATCCGCCTTGATGGAAATGGCTGAGGGGTGTGAGGCGTTGACGATCTTGGCTTGTCCCGACCGGCAATTCACCGAGAGGCAAATGGCCGTGACACACATCTTTTCAGTGATCATCGGATAAAGAACCTTATTCATCAAAGTCATGGCCAAGGCTGGATCGGAAATCCCCACATGCTCGAAAGTGCCGGCGATGGCTCGGCAAGCGCTGGCCACGAGAGCGGACGGAACGCCGTGTCCTGTGACATCACCGATCCACAGGCAGACTTGATCGCCGACACGACTGTGATACCACCAATCGCCGCCGCAGGCGTTCGGCAGGTGGATTTTTCCTGAGACCGAAAGTGATTCGTAGGTATATCTCTCCGCGGGCACCAGCATTTCTTGAACCGCCCGGGCGGTGGTCAACTCGTGCCTGATCTTGACCTGTTCGACCTTTTCAGCGAGCAGAGTGGAAACTTCGGAAATCAGCTCATTGTACTGAGTGTGCCGGTCTTGTTCCCCTCGTTCGAATTCCCGCCGGGTGGTTTCGCCAGAATCACGCCGGCTGAATTTGTACAGCAGCGCCAGGTTTGACACCAGCAGGACTCCGAAAAGCATGAGAAAAAACCAAGTGGATTCCATATTATTATTGTTCGTCGGCGTGGGCCCTCATCGGTTGTGGCATGAAATCACGACTTCAAAACTGTATTTGTTTTCGAACTCAAATTTCAGGACGGTGACTTCGGCGGGATTCTGATGGACCCTGTGCCCGGGTCCGGTGACGACGCTCGGTAAACACATCTTCAAATCGAATCCCCGCCCGTTCAGCTGGACTTTCAGCCGGCCATAAATCATGTTGGCCAATTCCGCGCAGCCTTGGCGCACGTCATCCGTAACGGTGGTGAATTCGCTCGGGTAAAGTTTTGAAAAGACGCGGGAGATCACCGGCAAGGAAAAGGAAATCACCAAATTTCCTTCGATGGACTCTTGCACCATTCCCACCAGTCCGGAAACATCGCCGACCAAGTCATAGCCATTGCACTTTATGAAACTGACCAAGCGCACGTCCAAATCAAAAGCCGATTTAAAAATATCGATAACGCTCTCAGTGAGCTCATCTTTGAGCAGCGGATCGGTTTGCAGTGAGGGGAGTTTTTGCGCGGCACCCATATTAACCCACCTTCTTCTTCAGCTGTTCGTTGATATGGTCCAGTTTGGCACGAAGAATATCAGCTGATACCGGCTTGACGATATAGTCGTTCGCGCCGTTCATCAGCGCCCTCAGCACATTTTTTTTCTCAGCTTCGGCGGTCACCATGATGATCGGCAAATCCTTAAAAAGTTCGCTGGCGCGGCAGTATTCCACAACTTCAATGCCGGTCTTATTCGGCATGTTCCAGTCAAGAAACAAGAGATCAAAAGGGACTCCTTTTGAGCGGGCCTTGCTCAGTTTGAAGATCGCTTCGTTGCCGTCGGTCGCGTCTTCAATATACTTGAATCCCATTTCATCCAAGCATTGTCGCAGCATTCTGCGGATCAAATTCAGGTCATCGACCAGCAAGATCCGCGCATCCTTTGTAATCATTTTTGCCCCCAGTCCATCTCGTGCTTTGTCAGACAAAGCACTAGCCAGCAGCTTTCTCATTCATTGGCAATTCCATGGGCAATTCAATGGTGATCGTTGTCCCGATCCCCACACGGGATTGCACATTGATTTCACCACCAAGTTTTAACACATCGTCTTTAACCGCGCTCATTCCGACCCCGCGTCCCGAGACTTCACTGATGAACTTCGCGGTCGAGACGCCGTGGTCGAAAATTTTGTTGATAATCTCCTGATCGGAGGCTTCGCGCGCGAATTTCGCCTGTCCTTCAGATTCAAACTTTTTGCGTAGCGAGGTCACATCGATGCCCTTGCCGTCATCCCGAATGGAAATTCGGAGCGTTCCCTTCACCTGATGAAAGCCGACTTCGATCACGCCAGCCGGGGGTTTGCCGGCGGCCAGTCTTTCCTCCACCGGTTCAATCCCATGATCCAGGGTATTCGCGAACAATTGGGGAAGGGTGGACAAAAGCGGTCTGATTTCCTCTTCGACGACGCTGGGATCCTCACCGACAAAGCGAATGGGTTCCACCTTCTTGCCGAGTTGGGCCGCGAGGTCGCTGATGTAGGCGTCATAATCAGCAAAAAGTTTTCTCATGGAAATGGATAGGATCTGGTGCCGATAGGCCCGGGCGATTTCATCCTTGCTCGACGCGGACGCAATCGCATGCAAGAAATTATACAGCACGGTCGTGTCAATTTCCCGCTTGCTTTCGGGGCGGGCGATGTCGCCCAAAATCTCCCGGTTGCTTTCAAGCAGCGAATCAAATTCGAACTGCAAAGAAATGGAAACCGCTTTCAGGTGCTGAATCTGACTATCCCTGTCCGCAAGGTCGCAGAGGACTGTCTCCGCCTGGTGACAGCTCGATTTCAACTTCGCAAGTCCAAAGGCGCTGGACAGACCTTTCATCGTGTGCAAAAGGCGCTTCGAGGTCGCGAAATCGTCTTCATTCCACGACATCCGGTCCAATTCGTCGATCATGCGGCGCATTTCGGCGACAAATTGGCGGAAACGGTTCTTGTTTCTAAGGATATTCATGATCAATTTCACATGATCTTCCAGTTCTTCGGCTTCCTTGCGGGCGGCGAATTCGGAAGTTTTATCCGTGGCGATCATCACGATGGACCAGATCTTGCCGTCACCGCCGCGGCAGGGTTTATATTCAAGTTGCACCACGCGTCTTACATCGGAATGAATGAATTGACTGGGACCCAAAGCGGCCAGGTCTTCAAACTTGATGCGTTCGTCAAACAACATGCGGCACCAGCTCACGAAAAACTCAACTTCTTCGGGGGGAATCTTCAGAACTTCGCTGATGGTTTTTCCCGGAGGATGACATTCAAGGAGGTCTCGGCAAGTCTTGGACGCGAATGGAAGACATATTAAGTCGGTGCCGAAGAGAAGAAATCCCTGTCCCAAACTATTAACAACGGCGTCAAACAACCGGTTCGATTGATCAAAATTGGAGTTGGCGCCGGCGATTTCGACCTCCATTCGCTGGTACTCCTCTTCGATCATCGCACAGAAGTTGGAGAGACTTTCCGTCAGTTTGGACTGGTTTTTCACGGAAACCCGCGCTGGAGTGGTCACTCCAAAGCTCTTCTTGAATTGACGTGAAAGCCGTTTGCTATGCATCGGTTTGGACCGTTTCATAAAATTTGGTGATAGACGTTCCTCTCCCCTTCAGGTTGCGAAACTTTATCGGGGAGCCCCCGGGGTTTCTTGATGGGGATGAAGGTCCCAGGCAACCGGTCATACGTCAACTTGCTGACTTATGACCGGCTGCTTTATAGCTTGCGACTTTGGCCCGGAGAACGATCAGCGGCGCTGACCATGGCAAATTGTCGATTTTTAGTTCGGAGCAGAGGCCGTCTGATTAGGTGAATTAGATTCCGTGGAAATCCAGGCTAGTGGCAGTGTTCGATGATGCCGACTTGCTCTTGACGTACTTCTAGGCGAGGTTCGCTTTCAAACTTAGCGACACTTTGGTCATCGCGAAAGAATTCAACGTGCTTGGAAATACTCATCATTCGGCGGTGGAACAATACGCTTTCTTGGCCAAAGCAGGGATGGAAGTAAGTACTACAAAAAGGAAAAGGATTTCCGAAAAAGCATCTGCCGCACACACCACCAAGAACACAGGAACGGTCGACCGGAAGGTGGTCTTCATCGATCAATTCTTCGTTCGTGGAGATTTGAACGGTGGTTCCCGGTGCCGGGCGAAGGGGCAACTCCAAGGTCACATTGCCTGGAGCCACCTCCATCGAGCCACCTTGATTACTGACGAGTGAGACAGGTTGTCCCTTCAGAATGCCAACGAGTTGCTCGGATTTAATGGGCTGTTCGGGTTTTCGAGAAGTCCCATTGGCTCTGGCGAATTGGCCAATCTGAACTGCTCCGAAAGTGAGAATTGAAGCCAAAAGCCAGCGGACGGAGCCGGCGCCAGAATCACCCGAAATTGGAACGTGAGGTTGAAAACTCAAAGACATGAGCCTCCATGACCGTGCAAATGGGTTAGGTTTATAGCATTTCGATTTGATCTTCGATAGGGGGCTTGTAGTTTCTTCCCTCAGGCCCAGCCGCTGTGGCAAGTTTGGTCGTACCTCGGCATTGTCTCATCATGAGACGTCTGAGGAATCCTTTAACAGGAGACCAAATCTCTCCCAACCGCTACCCCCTTTATTTTGACCGTCAGGCAAAGGCCGCGGGCACGCCTTTTGTATCAGTATGAGATGGAACGTACTGGGTGTACCGTTTCATGAAGGAGATATGAAATGTCTTCGGGAGTCAAACCCCTTAATGCTGTGTTGGCAGCGCCGGCCCTTCGAGTTTCATTATCCCTCATCTTATGCACTCTCTTCATGAACCAAGCAATTCGGGCCGACAGTCCAGCTCGGGTTAGACCGGAACAAGCGGCACAAGCGGCACCGACCGTTCAATACAGCCTTCCGGCTCAGACTTCCGCGCAGCCGCTTGCACCTGCCCCAGCCCCGCCTTCTGCCCCCGCACCTGCCCAGGCATCCGTAAATCCTTTGCCCAAACCGCTGGTGGATGGGGAGAGCATTGCCGACGCCGGCAAAACCATTGAGGGAGGCCGCGGGCGAACCCTCAGCGATTATTTCCAGGGCCCGGTTGAAAACATGTTGGCTGCGCAATCGGACCCCTTGGACCGCGATCTGGACACATTGATCAAGGCGTTCGCCCGTATGGGAGCCATACCCGATGAAAAAAAATTCAAGAAATGGTTTTTCGCCAACCGGAATGAGCTCTTGAAAATGAAAATTCCGAATTCTTCGCTCGATGATTTGGTCGTTGTCGCCCACACCAAATTCCGGATTTACGATGCCATTCAAAACAAAGACACGACCAAGTTCAAGGAATGGATGAATTATCTCAAGGAAAATCCCTTGGACCCAGCGTATGTGGTTACAGTGGGCGTGGCCAGCTTTCTTGGAGGACTGGCGTACAACGCATTTGCCGCCGGTCCTATTGCCGATGTTT
>PSRN01000051.1 GCA_003176075.1 Bdellovibrio sp. | reverse complement strand
ACCGTGATTTTGCCGGGCTGGGCTGGCCGTCAAAGATCAAGGGATTTGACTCGGATCCGTCGGTCCGATTTGAAATCGAAAGAGGGCTTGTCGCGCTGGTTGAACAAGTTCGCGCGGGGAACGCGCTGCTCAGTGAGGTTCTCAAGCCGCTTCTTGAATTTCGTCATCCGGTTCAGATTTACGGGGCGATGGGTGAAGGATTGTTGATGTTCTTATTGATGCTTTGGTTTTGGAGGGTCCCTCGTAAATCGGGGCAGGTCGGCGCATTGTTCCTGATGAGTTACGGAATTCTTCGTTTCATGATCGAATGGTTTCGCGCCCCTGATCCAGAGGTTGGCCTGCAATGGTTGAATTTTACTCGCGGTCAATGGCTGAGCTTCGCATCAGCGATCTTAGGCGGAACGATGCTCTTGTTGTGGAGTCGAAGCGGCAGCTTGGTGAGCTCAGGATGGGGGCGGGTCCATTCCATCAAGATCAACCGACGTGGCCTTGTTTAAGGCGAATTTAATTTTTCTTAATATATGCGCCTCAGAAGATAGATTGTGCTGAAGCCCGGTTGATAAAATGGTATTGCCGACGCAATGGAAAGAGTCGTCTTTCTTCGTTGGTTCCGCATCCTTGCTTTGGCGACGGGCTATTTTCTATCAGCCCGCATTTTGTTTCTTCTCCCCAATGAAGTGGGGTCAAGTGTTTGGCCGCCCACGGGTCTCTCGCTCGCGACTGTTCTATTGTTTGGTGAGGAGCTGTGGCCAGGTGTCTTGTTGGGGGCCTGGCTGGTTGCAATGTCTTCGGGGCTTGGCCCTTTGGCCTCTCTGATTATCAGCTTGGGAAGTACGTTGGGAAACCGGGTGGCCGTGTTGACCGTCGGCCGTTATTTGAAACTGAATTGCGCCCTATGCCGTTTTGGCGATGTGGCCGCCCTCATTGTTGGCGGTGCTTTTGTGAGCACTTTGATTCCGGCGACCGTCGGGGAAATCTGTATCTTAATTACTGGCCATGGCAGTTTGATCACCGAACTTCCATTTAACGCTCATCGTATGCCACTGGATTGGTTTTTATGGTGGTTGAGGGACATGATGAGCGTTCTTGTCTTCACGCCGGTGATCCTCGTCTGGTCAGTCCCCCCGCGGCGCCGCTTGCAGATACGGACCATGCATTCGGCCGCCCTTATTCTTTTGGGAATTTTCAGTGTTTTACTGGTTTTTGATCATTTACCCGGGCTTTCTTTTTTAGGACCCATGCGGGCCTATCTACTTTTCCCGCTTTTTTCACTGATCGCCTTTCGCTTTGGTCCAAGGGGAACGGCGTCACTCGCTTTTTTTGTAACGATTGTCGGGGTTTTGAGCACCATTTATCAACGGGGTCCCTTTCTGGGCCACGGCTTGCTGGAATCCCTGATGAACTTGCAAGTGTTCATCGGCATTTTGACCATCACCGGGCTTTTGATGACGGCCGTGATTTCGGAGCGCCGTGAATTGGAGGAGAAGGTTTCTTTTCTGGCGGAAGCCAGCCGGGTCCTTTCCCTGCCCGGGGAATTGAGTGAAAGATTTCAGACCTTGATGGAGCTTTGTGTTCCACTCCTGGCCGATTGGTGTTGGATTGACCTGGTCAATGAGGGCCATCACGTCGAGCGAATAGCACTATCCCATTCCGATCGCCGCATGGCAGAGCTGGCGTGCCGCATTCGTTCGGGCTTGCCACTTCAGCTGGATACCCCTGGTGGCGTCCACGAGGTCATTCGAACCGGCAAATCCGTTCTGTTGAATGAAGTGAAGGAGCAGGACATTGTGCAGATCGCGAGGGAGCTTCAAGTGGGGGATGAGGCCTGGCAGGTCGGCGTTCGTTCGGTGATGATCACGCCGATTTCCGTCCGCGATAAGTGCTTGGGCGCGTTGACATTTCTTTCCGCCCAGTCGGGTCGAAAGTATTCGGGGGACGACTTGAATTTCGCGAATGAGTTGGCGGGCCGGGTTTCCGGCATTTTGAAACAAGCTCAGCTTTTGCGGGAGGCCCGAGTGGCGAATCGGGCCAAGGATGACTTTCTGGCGGCCCTGTCTCATGAGCTTCGAACTCCCCTAAACGTCATTTTAGGTTGGGTGCAAATTCTCAGGCAGGAGAAACTCTCGGAAGCCGAAACGAAGAGCGCTCTGGATACGCTCGAGCGGAATGCCGCCATTCAAGTGAATTTGATCAATGATCTCTTGGATGTTTCACGGATCGTCGCTGGAAAATTCAGATTGGATCGCAAGCCCTTGGAGCTTTCGACCGTAGTCAGGAACGCCGTGGATTCCCATCAAATGTTGGCCGCGCAAAAAAGAATTGAGCTTCAACTCCTGTCGAACGTTTCCGGCCACGTGTTGGCCGACGAATATCGCTTGCAGCAGTTGATGGGCAATCTCATCACCAATGCCATCAAGTTCACTCCGGAAGGTGGACGAGTTTCGGTTTGGGTCGAATCAGAGCGCTGTCGGCATCGCATTCTTGTTCAAGACACGGGGCAGGGAATTGAGGAACAATTTCTACCCATCGTTTTTGAGGCTTTCCGCCAAGAGGGGGGCGGGGCTTCACGCAGCCACGGGGGTCTTGGCTTGGGCCTTTCGATCGTGCGCCATATCGCGCGCCTTCACGGCGGCGAAGTCACCGCGCAAAGCGAGGGCAAGAACCGCGGCAGCACCTTTACACTGAATCTCCCCGGCCTGATGGTTCGGGGAATGGGGACAGATCATGAGGGTTCCTTGCACCACATGATCGAGTCGGACAAAGCTCCCGAGTCCATCCACCCCGGCACCCTCGACGGGACTCGTATCCTATTGGTTGACGATTCGCCGGATATCTTATTCCTTGTTAACCACTGGTTGACTCTTGGTGGAGGTAAGGTTTCGCAAGCCCGTTCGGCCGATGAAGCCTTGCAACTTCTCAAAATGCGGGTGTTTGACGTGCTCTTGAGTGACATTGGAATGCCGGGGGTCGATGGGTATCAACTGATCCGGAAGATCCGTGCCCTTCCGCCTTCTCAAGGTGGAAATATCCCCGCGGCCGCGATCACCGCCTATGCGCGAGAGGAAGAAGAGAAAAAAGCGTTGGAGGCGGGCTTTCAGCTTCACATTCCAAAACCCATTGGTGGAATTGCTTTGATTCAATCCGTTCTTAAACTGAGGAATCTCGCAGGAACTGCCGGAGATCATCCGCCAAAATGGTTTTCTGACCGCCAGTTGTCATCACTTTGACCGTCACCTGATTATTACGGACCTCATCGCTGCCCAGGATGATCGCGAAACGAGCTCCCAATTTGGCGGCTCTTTTCATTTTCTTCCCGAGGTTGGCGCCGCGAAGGTGTTCCGAGGTAAACGCCCCCTCCTGGCGAAGGTCAAAGGTCAGTTTCGCACAGGCGGCCTCTGTCGATTCATCGACAGCCATCACCGCGATCAGGGTCGCGCGGCTCTCGACCCGGTCGCTGGACAACAACAGGGCCAGCCGCTCGACTCCGGCGGCAAAGCCGACCCCTGGTGTTTCGTGTCCACCCATCAGCTGGATCAGCCCGTTGTATCGGCCGCCGGCGAGGACGGCCGATTGGGCTCCCAACTCAGGGCACGTGAACTCGAAGACCGTGTGCGTGTAATAGTCGATCCCACGGACGAGGTTCTCGTTGGCTACATAGGGAATGCCCAGCCCGCTCAGGCCCGCCAGAACTCCCTCGGCGAATTGCTTTGAGAACGGATTCAGGAAATCGGAAAGGCGCGGGGCGTTTTCGAGAATCTCGCGGTCTTGCGCTTCTTTTGAATCCAGGATTCGCAGCGGATTCTTTTCGAGGCGGACTTGGCTGTCAGGTGACAACTCGGATCGAAAACCCGAAAGGTAGGAGACCAGTTTCTCACGATGGCGGGATCTCGACTCCGCGTCGCCGAGAAAATTAATTTCGAGTTTCACCCGTCCCTCGAGACCGAACTCCTTCAGCATCAAGTGGGCGAGTGAAATGCATTCGACGTCGGCCAAGGGGTCCTCGGCACCGAGGGATTCCACGCCAATTTGGTGAAACTGGCGGTGGCGACCCTTTTGCGGCCGTTCATAGCGGAACATGGGGCCAAAATAATAGTACTTCAGAGGCAGAAGCTGCGCCAGCCCGTTGGAAATAAAGGCCCTGGCTATTCCCGCCGTCCCTTCCGGACGGAGGGTGATCAGATCACCCCCGCGATCGGCGAAAGTGTAAGTCTCCTTGGCGACCATATCTGAAGTTTCGCCCAAGGTGCGGTGAAAAACCTCGCTGAATTCGAAGATGGGCGTGCGAATTTCCTCGTACCCAAAGCGGCGCGCGATTTCCCACGCGGTTTCATCGAGCCAGCGAAATCGACGGCATTCATCGGCGAGCAGATCCTGCGTGCCACGCACGGCTTGCAATTTTTCGGACATCTCTCGTTGTTTATCTTGGGGTGGCGGCAATGGCAAGGGGGGAGTCAGCGGGAGTCATGCCCGCTGCAGACTTTTCCTCAGACATGATTAATGCCCCCTTCGCATACTTTGGTTAACCGTCGAGCAGCTAGAAATCTTTGGTCCGATTTCTGGCTTCCTTCCAAACCGGTGTTCATATTCGAGCAGGTTCGCCACCAACTTATCTGGAAGGCCATCCAGCTTACGGGCGAATTCCAGAAATATCCGCCGAGTGAGTGAACCTTCCAACCGCGATTGAATATAGTGCTCAGCCACACTTCCGACGTAACCGTTCTTGAGAGCATGTTGAAGAGTCGACAAATGGGCAAGAATCGGTTCGATCGATAAATTCTCTGCCAGTCTGGGGTCATTGTATGTGACGATAAACGGCTCCCCCCGCTGAGCTAGGAAGTTAAAGCCATTAACTCCGGCGACGGTAGCGGGCAAAGTCGATCTTGAAAAAGCATAGTTCCAGACATCCTGTGGAACGCTCCCCGTCCGTGCAATAAGAATTTGGGCCTGATCTTCAAGTGAGGCGTGGGGTTCAGGCTTCAATCCCACCAGAGCTTTATTCAGACTTTTCCCATCAGACGTATCAATCCATTTTACACGAGTTGCGAGCTCGTGTTCCTGGTGTATTAATCGGTTTATCGCCTCCACTTCTTCGTCGTTCAAATTAGAAATCAGGTTCACAATGATTGGTTTCGGAAAAAGATCAGGTCGGGATGCTTTTGCCTGGTTAATTCCTGCGATCAATGTCACGAATTTTCGGTCCCTTTCATCGTAGGCCTTTTCGCCCCAGCCATAAGCAGTGACCATGTCGACGTGCCCCGAATTTACTGCGTTCAGGATGCCGAATAGCCCATCAACCTTTCGCTGAAATCGAGAGACATGGGACATTTGGTCTGAAAGAAAAGTTCTGAGGTTCGGTGGGTCTCGCGTGGAGTAGCGAAAAGGATAATTCACATGCATCCCCCCCATTTTTTGCCAGCTGTGACCATCGTGAACCGCACTACTGCTCCAGAATGGCGGAGAAATAATTAGAGTGTGCTGCGAATTCCATTCGCTCGGCTCGTCTCCATGTGCTCCGATGATCAACGGAATGAATGCCGACGGCCGCTGATTCAGGGTAAATCCACGAACCCACAAGTCCAAGTCCGGCAGGTATTGATCAGGACCCCCTCCCTCGCTAAATGGAGGCAGCAAAACTTCCAATAACCTTGTTGCTGGTGACAGTTCATTTGGAAAAATCCGATATACCAACTCCATTTTGACGTGACAACCAAGGTCCCGCAGCCGCTTTATCATCAATGCCGTCATAGCCATATGACCGACCCCGTTGCCATCATTCCGAAAGTAAAAGCGAATTGCGGGTTGAAGGTTCAAAAACTCAACAACCTTTCGCTCTTGTCGTTCTTGTTCAGAGGCTTGACAAAAGGGAGCCGACAAATTGTGGGCGCAGGCCCAGAACACAACAAGAAACACTACTCGATACTTGGTAAATTGACTGACGAACACCATTCCGACTCCCAGAGGTCTGACAACTCCGCTTTTATTTAAAACAAACGGATCTTTATTGAGCAATTCCGATGCCGTCAATATGGGCAGATGCCGATCAAGCAAAATTGATTAGGACAGTCACTAGGCTCAGGCTCATCATATAACTTTCAGGGTGGCGACGAATTTGGTCAAGAGCACGTTCACCAAATCAAAGCTGTGATTGCACTGCTGTCGACTTTCGCCGGACGCGTCGTTTCTTGAAAATCCGCAGAAGCAGTGCGATATTTCTAACATGTTGTATATACCTAGGAATATACCAATTTCGGAGGTTTTAAAGAAGAAGAGCGTCCTTCTTTTGGGGCCCCGTCGGGCTGGAAAGAGTGCCTTGATTCGCCATCAATTGAAGGCCGATCGAGTGATTGACCTGCTTAAAGCCGATCAATTTCAGGCTTATTCGTTTCGTCCCTCGCTCTTGCGTGAAAGCCTAAAAACCAGTGAACGATTGGTTGTTATCGACGAAGTTCAAAAATTGCCGGTGCTGTTGGACGAAGTGCATTCGATGATAGAGGAGACAAATTGCCGTTTCGTTCTGACCGGAAGCTCGGCACGCCGGCTCAAGCGCGGCCACACTGCCTTGCTCGCAGGGAGAACCCGACGGCTCTATCTGCATCCTTTTTGTTTTGCCGAGGTGGCGGACTCTTTCAAACTCGAAAGATATTTGCGGCACGGGGGTCTGCCACCCGTGTATTTGGCGGAGACAGAGGCCGATGCCATGGCCGAGTTGAGTGACTACGCGGGTGATTACTTGCGTGAAGAGATTCTGGCTGAAGCGCTCGTGCGCAAAATCGAGGCCTTCAGCCGCTTCTTGCCGGTCGCGGCCCGCATGAATGGGCAACTCCTAAATTTTGAGTCGGTGGCATCCGACTCACAGGTGCCGGCCCGTACCATTCGAGAGTACTTCTCGGTGCTTGAAGATACATTGGTGGGAAAAATCCTGCACCCTGTTCGCTTCAAGGGAATCCATTCCCGCAAAGCGATCGCCAGCGGGAAATTTTACTTTTTTGACTGCGGAGTTCTGAATGCGTTACTCGGTCGAAAGAAGATCCTGAATGATTCAGTTGAGTTTGGTGATCTTTTTGAGACCTGGGTGCACCAAGAGCTGCGAACCTATTCGGATTATCGGAAGGAACGCGACGCTATTGAAGTTCAGTTTTGGCGTTCACCCGCGGGTTCCGAGGTCGACTTTGTAATCAACCGGGAAGTGGGCATTGAGGTGAAGGCGACCCGTCACATTTCGGAGCGTCATGTTTCGGGTTTGAACGAGTTGGCTGCAATGATGCCATTGCGAAAGAAAGTGATTGTCTGTCGAGAGTCGGCCCCGCGTGAAATGAATGGAGTGAATGTCTTGCCATGGAGAGAGTTCGCCGAGCAGTTGTGGGCCGATGAGATTTTCTAAGCGGCCGACGCTTTCACCTTCTCATCGTGCTCTTTTTCGAAATGCGAGTAAGCCGTCTCAACAATCACTTCCTGGCCTGTCACGGGGTCTTTGTATCCCCTGACTTTATATAACTTCAGCGGTTCGGATTTTCCTTTCACGGTGGCCTCGCCGGCGACCTCGGCGAGAAAGCCGTCCCCCACTTTGGCGATGATCGCTTCGCTGACGAGAAGGTCAGTCCCAAAAGCTTTGGTTGAGGCTTCAATCCTTGAAGTCATGTTCACGGTGTCACCGATGACGGTGTACTCCATTCGCTCCAGCGATCCAATCGTCCCTGAGATCGCGTGCCCGGTGTGCAGCCCCATTCCGATTTTGATGGGGACCTGATCGCGGGCCTTGCGCTTTTCATTGAGCTCCTCCAGGGCCTTGCGCATTTCAAGGCAGGCGCGCACGGCGTTCGAGGTGTCCTGCGGCGTCCCTTTGGGGGCGCCCCAGACGGCCATGATGGCATCGCCGATAAACTTGTCGACGACGCCGCCGCTGCGGTTGATGATGGCGACCATGACCTCGAAATATTCATTCAACATGGCGACCACTTCTTCGGGAGTGCGATTTTCAGAAAAGGCGGTGAATCCCCGGATGTCGCTGAAAAAAACGGTGACGTCCTTATTTTGACCGCCGACGCCGATATCGGAATTCAACAGGTCCTCGGTGATGGACGAGCCGTGGAACTTGTTGAAGAGGTTTTTCATCTTGTCACGTTCCTTCAATCCCACGGTCATCGAGTCGAAAGCGTTGGCGAGATCGTGAACTTCGTCGTCAAAGACAAATTTGATCCGGTCATTGGCGCGGATGTCAAAATTTCCCTTGGAGACATAGGCGACCAGCGAAGCCAGAATTTCAATGGGCCCGGTGAGGGTCATCGAAAACAAAAAGATCATGATAATCGCAAGTGAAATTACTATTCCGGCAATATAGAAGGCTTGACGTTTGGCGTTCACCGCGGGCTCGAGAACCGTCGATTTGGAAACTTGTGAAAGGACGATCAAACCGAGATTGACCAGTTTCACATAGGCGCCAATAAAGACTTCCTTGTGTTCGGGATCGGTGAACTGGATCTGCCGTTGGGGTTGTTGGTCAGTCATGGCTTGCTCAACCAAGCGTGAATTCGTCGCTGGCATCCGGCCAAGCACCCGTTGATCCTCAAAGTGAGCCAAGTAGCGTCCCTCTTTGTCGATGAGAAACTGCGTTCTTTCGCTTTCGGTGGCGAAACTCTTCTGCAACAGGGCCAGCGAGAAATCGACGAGCAGAATATGGCTCACTTGGTCCTGCGCGTCCTTGGCGAGTGGAAACCCGAGGGTCGCCAAAGCCGGTCCTTCAGGGCGACTGGAGTTGCGGATTTCAAGGCTTTTTTGTGACACCGAAGCCATCGGAAAGTTATTCTGTTTGCGAAGCTGTTCAAAGAAATCAAGGTTCAACTTATTGTCGTTCAAAAATTTTTCCTTGCTTTTTCGGTAAAGCAATTTGAGTTCTTGGTTCTTCGTTGACCAAATTTCAACCGATGCGACAAACTTCTCTTTGTCAAAGTTCAGCAAGAATTCCTGTGACAAAGGGGGTGAAGTGTTCCCTTGCGCCAGAGGAGCCTCCACCGATTTGAACAAGAGTTGACCGAGAACCTGCGTGCGATCAATAAGGTTCATGATCGTCTGTTCGACCTCAACGGCTTTGCTGTTTGTTTCGGACATGTTGGTGAATTCTTCCCGCTGAACCAAAACCTTGGCAAAGTGTTCTGAACTTTGTTGGGCGAAGATGATGGTGGCGATCACCATAAATCCGACAAAGACAACGATCAATTTGACCGAGATCGGCAGCCGCAGTCTTTTCTTCCGTGGA
>PSRN01000113.1 GCA_003176075.1 Bdellovibrio sp. | reverse complement strand
CGTGCGCAGCGGAGCCACCCCCTTCGTCCTTTTTGTCGACGATATCGTCGGACAGTATCAAATTGTCAGCAAGCCGTTGTCGCCGGAGCTGAGGAACCTTCGGGGGATCGCCGGAAGCACCATTCTCGGAGACGGGCGTCCCGCTCTAATTCTTGAAATCAACCAGTTTGGAGCATCCATCACTAAAAAGAGAAGTGTCGCGCAAGAAAACCGAGGTGTCGCATGAGTTCGAGTTTTGATCGCTACTTGTGTTTCAAGGTCGCCCAAGAGGAGTTCGCCATCCCGTTGCTGACTGTTAAGCAGGTTATTGGCATGCCGGAGGTGACAACTGTCCCGCAGGTTCCGAGCTATTTCCTCGGCATCATGAATTTGCGGGGGCAAGTCATATCCATCATTGACCTGCGCCTGAAATTGGGAATCAAAACGCAGGAACAAGGCGCCGAGAAGTCGGTCATCATCATCGAGATGGATTCTCATTCCATCGGCTTGGTGGTGGATGAAGTCCATAGCGTCTTGTCGGCCATCGCGGAAAATCTCAGCCCGCCCCCCGACCTCGGGCGATCGCCGGCGGGCGAGTACGTGTCAGCGGTCTATCGCAAAGACGATAAGCTCATCTTGATCATAGATATCTTGAAGATTCTTTCCGTGGACGACAGGGCAACGGCGCTCAGGGCCGTTGCTTAGGCGAGTCATGACCGGCCGAGCGTTGCTGAAAAACCCAGAGCTGACTCGCGAGAATATCGCCGAGGTCTGTCGCGCCATCGAGGAAATGACAGGCAACATCCTCGGCGAAGCTCAATATCCCATGGTTGAAAGTCGTCTCAAAGCTCGAATGCTCAAGCTCCATATCCGTCAAGGCCATGATTACCTGGATTATCTTCGTAAAAACTTCGTCAGCGAAGGGGAATACCTTATTTCCTTGCTGACGACCCATCACACTTTTTTCTTCCGCGAATTCATGCATTTTGAATTTCTTCTCGCCCAGTTGCCGCAAATGATCGAACGGGCCCGGGGACGCCAAGACCGGCGGATTCTGGTTTGGAGCGCGGCTTGCAGTTACGGGCACGAAGTTTACTCCCTGGCCATGTTTTTTCATTATCACCTCAAACAACTGGCGCCCGACGTGGACTTTTACATCTTTGGCTCCGATGTGGATCCTCACAGCGTGAATCTCGCGCAAAACGGCGTCTTCAAATACGATGAACTGAAAAGCGTTCCGGCCAACTACCTGGGACAAAATTGGGCCCGAGGAACAGGCGATATCAGCCATTACGCGAGAATCTCCAATGAACTCAAAAAGCGGTGCGAATTCGAGACCTACAATTTGATCAAGCCAGGTCCGTTGAAGGCCAACATAAGATTCGATGTAATTCTTTGCCGCAACGTCTTTATTTACTTTAACCAAGACCAGATCATCAAAGCCGCGCAGTCCCTGCTGGGCCATCTGCACGATAGGGGACACTTGATCGTGGGAATTTCCGAGTCGCTGACCTACCTGCCGATCAATATAGAATACGCGGGGCCCTCGGTCTATCGCAAGAGACTGACTTTGGCGGCGACTCCCGCGAGTCGGCCGGTGGAGGTGGTGGCGCGTCCGATTCGGGTTCTCTGCGTCGACGATTCACCGAGCTTCTTGTCCCTTTTACGAAAAATCTTAACCCCCGCGGCGGGATTTGATGTGGTGGGAACGGCGGTCAATGGTAAAGATGCCATTGAGCAACTGAAAGCCACCCGGCCGGATCTTGTGACCTTGGATATTCACATGCCCGACCTGGACGGGATCGAGTACTTAAGATCACAAATGAGCCCCTCCCATCCGCCGGTGGTGATGATTTCCACGGTCAATCGGGACAACGCCGCCTTGGCGCTGAACTCCTTGAAACTCGGGGCCGTGGACTATATTGAAAAACCGACGCTGGCGGATTTGAGCGAGAAAACCGATGAGATTGTCTCCAAGCTAAAAATGGCTCACTTGGTACGCAAATCGTCCCCCACGTCTCTCGATCTTGAGTTCAAAAGAAGTTATAGAATCACCCATCCCGAGAAGAAGCTGCGGGTTCTCATTGCCGGATTGCAGAGTCGATCCCTGATTGAAAAGTTCGTCGCCCGACAAGAGCCCACCTCTCCGCCACTGCTGGTGATTTTGGAAGGCGTTGATCAAATCATCGCGGGGCTGACGGACGAGCTTCGCGTGCACGCCAAGATCAAGAACTCGCTGTCCGTCAGCCTTAGGCCTGACCCTCTGCCGGGGGAAATCCGCCTGGTTGACATCAAAACGCATCTCGCGGACTTGCAAGCGCTGGTGCGCAACCGCAAGACCTCGGCGCTGTTTGCCGTCGCTCCGACGAACCGCACCCTGCAACTGATTCCACCGAACCATAACAATAGCCAAATTATTTTACTCGATAACGGCGCCGCGAATATTAGCATATATGGGCAATTCACTTCTCGAGCTAAGCAAATCGCGCCGGCGACAAGTTTTCTTTCTTTGTCCGAGGAGTTTTTTAAATGAGACAGATTCAGCCGGTTTGGCAATTGGATCAGAATCACCACTGGAAATTTCGCTCTCACGGCGTGGTCATTCTTTTTCGAAAGGATCAGCCTCTGTGCTGTTTCATCATGGAGTCCTGGAACCGAAGTGATCTGGAGGCCCTCACCGCCCAGTTGACCGAGGCCAAGGGTCACGACACCGACCCCAACGGAGCCGCCTCGGGCGACGCAGGCACTATCGAAGCGAAGCTGGTTGGACACTCGGATTTCATTTCCGCGCTGCTTAAATGGTGCAAGAGATCGGAGTTAAAGGTTCGCAAAGCCATTGTGCGGGACGTTCCCTTTGAAATGATTTATTTGGCCGGCACCAAGGAGTTCAAGGTCACCATCAAAGAGGAACCCAAGGTGGCGCCTGGCGCCACTCCGCGGAAGAAAATCAAGGTCCTGATCGTGGACGACTCATCGACGATCCGCAAGGTTCTGGCATCGATTTGCGAGCAGGATCCCACGATCGAAGTGCTTGGCGCTCTCGAACGACCCTCGCTCGTCGAACCCTTCATTGAAAAGAACCGTCCCGACGTGATGACCCTCGACATCCACATGCCTGAAATGGATGGCGTCACGCTTTTGAAGAAGATCCAGTCCAAGCATCCCATTCCGACGGTGATGATCAGTTCCCTCACCCGCGAAGATGGCCCTTACGTGTTCGACGCTCTCGCCAACGGGGCTTTCGATTACATCCAAAAACCATCCTTTCAGGATATTCCCATTTTGGCTCCGACGATCCTGGAACGCATACATCTTGCGTCCACATCGAAAGTCCAGCGGGCCAAGGCCGAACCCGTCGCCCGCCCCACGAGCGAAAAATGGCGCCAGGATCACATGATCCTGATTGGCTCCTCCACGGGTGGAACGGACGCCGTGGCTCGTCTGTTCAGGCAGTTTCCCGATCAGATTCCTCCAGTCCTCGTTGTTCAACATATTCCGCCGGTCTTTTCAAAGGCCTTTGCCGACCGCCTGAACAGTTCTTCCAACTTTTTGGTCAAGGAAGCGGAAGACGGCGATCTCGTGGAGCCCAACAAGGTGCTCATTGCCCCGGGGGGGAAACAGATGGGATTGGCGGAGACCAGCGGGGGAAAAGTTTGCGTTCATATCACTGACGACGCTCCCGTCAACCGGCACAAACCATCGGTTGATTACTTATTTTTTTCAGCCGTCAAACTCCAATCGACCAAAGTTGTTGGCATCATTTTAACCGGCATGGGCGCCGACGGAGCACGCGGACTTAAGGCACTCAGGGATTTGGGTTGCCACACCATCGGTCAAGATGAAGCGTCCTGTGTCGTGTACGGCATGCCAAAGAGCGCCGCCGAAATGGGGGCCGTCGAGATTGTTTCGCCTCTCGAAGAAATGGGGCAGCGGATTTCGCGAATCTTAAAGACCTTGTAGAAGTTTCACTTTTCAGGTACTGAACAACATGTGTCCATCACAGATTCAGCCGTCCGACAAAGACTCAGACAAAACGACCACGGAAAAGTCAGACGAGTTCTTGAGGAATGCACGCAGGCCGGTGTGTCTGAATACTGCGTGTGCGCCGGCGCCCGCAACGCCCCTCTGGTGTTCGCCTTGGAATCCGCGCCAAACCTGACGAGTCCTCAACCGAACATCAAGACGAGCATCAACCCAGACATCAAGGTCTGGTACTTTTTCGAAGAACGATCAGCCGCCTTTTTTGCCCTCGGCCGGGCACGGGAAACCCGGAAGCCGGTGGCCGTGGTGACCACTTCGGGCACGGCAGCCGCTGAAACACTTCCCGCCGCCATTGAAGGCTACTATCAAGGTCTGCCGCTGCTTCTTCTTACGGCGGATCGGCCCTCCCGTTTTCGCAGGTCGGGAAGCCCGCAGACAATTGAACAGGTCGGTCTCTTTGGGTCTTACGTTGAAGGCACTTGGGACGTGGAGGAAGACTTGGTCTGCGGAGGCGACGACGGAGCCGCCCCGGGCGGCGGAGCTCGTGAAACCACCGACTTGGACTGCGGAGGTGCCAGAGGCACTGACTTGGATATCCCCGCGGAGTGGAGCGATTGGAGCCGACAGAGACCTTTCCATATCAACGTCTGTTTGGAAGAACCAAATCGCGACACTGAAATAGCCGATGTGAATTGGGAGTTGCCCGTTCGCGCCGCAAGGGTTTCACGCCTGACCTCACCTTCCCTCGACGTGCATGGACTCGTCCAGCCGTTGGTGATTGTCGGCCCCTTGACTCCTGCGGGTCGACCAGCTGTTCTGGAATTCTTATTGAAGACCGGAGTCCCGGCCTTTGTCGAAACCCTCTCAGGAATCCGCGGTCATCCCGCCCTGGCCGGCCGACAGCTGCGATCCCTTGAACTTCGTTCAGGAGTCTTTCAATCGGTCTTGCGCATCGGCGCCGTCCCCACCCACCGGGCGTGGCGGGATCTCGAAAATGTGAACCTGGACGTTGTCCACGTGACCGAAGAGGACTCTCCCGGCTGGCCCGGACTATCCACCCAACACCCGAACCAACAACCGCGTCGGCAACACGTTCTCCGCGGCCTTCCTCTTCTCACCGACCTTCGCTTGCAATTCAGTCAGGATTGGCGGGATGAATTGCTCAGAAAGGCCGGTCGCGACGGCGGGCTTATTCGAGCCCTTTGTCAGAAATTTCCGGAGAGTGAACAAGCGATGCTCCAACAGCTGTCGGCTCGTCTGTCATATCAGGCGCCCAATTTTCAC
>PSRN01000001.1 GCA_003176075.1 Bdellovibrio sp. | reverse complement strand
CAGGTCGACAATGGGATCGTCGAGGTCGTAGTCCTCTTGCTCAATTTCGTCGAGGCCAGCCAGATTGGCCGTGCTTTTCTCATAAACGCGATTGATCGCGTCCAGGATTTTCACCGTAGTGGAAATCAGGGGCTTCGTCTTCTTGCCGAAGATCACCCGCAGGTCATCGAGGCAGCGGTAATTCATCGGGTTGCTGGTGAGAACGACGACCTGTTCGTTGTCCTCCTTGAAAGGGAGGATCACGTTTTCCTTGGCGTAGTTGATCGGAATGTCGCGCACCAAATCCACTGAAATATCGTTCACCGGAATGTCCTTGATAAAATCAAGTCCCATCTCGCGGCAGATTTCGCTGACGATCTCCTCGGCGGTGGAGACATCCCTGGCGGCGAGGGCCTCACCGATACTGTCAAATCCACCGGAGGCCGGATAGTTCAGGATCAAAGCCACCTGTTCATTATTGAGACTGGTGGCTTTGGCTAGAATGGACGATAAATCGGGTGCTGCCACTCGTTTATTTTACCTGACTCTTCACCGGTTGGCCAGTGCGGACCTTCCCGATCTCGTCCATTTTATCGCCAAAGGGATCTTGGCCGCCGCGGTTTTTGATATAGTTGAGGCGCTCGTCGGTCTTAGACTGGAGAAGCCCCCGTTGATCCTGGTCGTCGCGGACAATTTTAGGCGTTAGGAACATCACCAAGTTGGTTTTGTCTTTCTTGACGTTTCTGGATTTAAAGAGCCAACCGAGAATGGGGATGTCGCCAAGTAGAGGAACCTTGGTGACCTGCTCGAGTTCATTTTCCTTCATTAGCCCGCCCAGCACCGCCGTGTCACCATGGTGGACGATGATATTGGTTTCAATCGAGCGGGTCGCGAGGGGTTGACTCGAGGCCTGCAGGGCCGGCGGCGTAATGGCCTGCGAGGGCTGTTTGACCGAGGCCTTCAGTTCCATGCGAATATTGCGATCCTGACTGGAGATAAAGGGCTTCACTTTAAGCTCGATATTGGCGTCTTCGAATGTGGGCGTGGTGACCGGTACAGACCCCGTCGCGGAGGTTGTGGATGTCCCGGTGACGATTTTGTCTCCCACTGAAATCTTACCTTCTTGCGCGTCCATGGTGAGAAGCGAAGGCGTCGATAAGATATTCGTATTCCTTGTGACTTTCAAAAAGTTGAGAAAGCCCAAAAGTGAAGGAATGGTGATGGGCGTTCCTTGGCCAGTGGGAGTGATGGGGGTGATCGTGATGGGGGCCCCTCCGCCAAACGGTAATATCGCCCCCTGCCCGCCGAAAGGATTCAAAAGACCGTTCAAGGTGTCTGTTCCAATGCCATTAAAGCCGGCCCTAAAGCCGTTGTTGCCGATGTATTGGAAATACCCGAGTGAGTAATCACTTGTATCGTTGCCGCTGATTTCCATGATGATCGCCTCGACGTAGACTTGATCGCGCCGGATATCGAGTTTGTTTAAGATATCCAGAACCCTTTCATAGTCCTGTTTGCTCGCCAAAATCACCAGGCTGTTGGTGCCTTTATCGGCGGTGATTTTCACGTCGCCGCCAAATATTTCATTGGTCGCCGCTTGCACGCCGGTGACCGGTGAAACGACGGGCGCTGGCGCCCCGGGGCCGGCTCCTCCACCAGCGCCGGGCTTGGGGGCGGCATCCTTGGCGATGCCCGAAAGCACCTGCGCGATTTTCTCGGCGTCGCCGTACTTAACATAGTAAACGTGAACGTCGCCGCTTTCGCCGGGGTCCAAAGGACGATCCAGTTGCGCCAGAAGCCGTTTGATGCGTTCAAATCCCGCTTTGTTGCCGGTGACAATGAGTGAGTTGGTGCGGTCTTCGGGAATCACCATAAAGTAAGCTGAACCCTGATTGCCGCCAGCCCCCCTGGGTTGCCCGAAGCGCGGCACGCCGGCGGAGAAAGTTCCTGGGGCGCCTTGGGGACTCTTTTCCCCCTTGTTGATGATTTTATTTATCAATTCGGCCATGTCTTTGGCCTTGGCATAATGGACACGAATGACCTCAAGTTGGTCTTCAAAGCCGGGAACGTCCAATTGCGCGAGAATGCGGCTGATCCGGTCGATGTTGGAGCCGTAGTCTGAAATGAGGAGCGAATTTGTCGGCGGATAAATTGAAATCTCGCCGTCTTTGGATTGCAGCATGCGGAGTTCGCGGTTCACGACATCGGCTTGAATGTGTTTCAAGTGAAAGATTTTGGTCACCATTTGATCGGCGGTGGGATAATAATTTCCCGAATAGGTCTCAATGCCGTCCCGTTGGGCGTTGCGGGCGCTGCGGATTTTTAAGAACTGCCCGCTGGGAACAATGGCGAAGCCGTTGATGGCGAGAGCCGAAAGAAAAGCTTTGTAAGCCTCGGCGACGCTAATCTTGCTCGGCGCGATGATGGTGATCTTGCCATGGACGCCGGAATCGATAATAAAATTTTTGCCGGTGAGCTCGGAAATGGCTTTGACGATGTCCTGGATATCGGCGTTGGGAAAGTCAAAGGAGTCGATGGTTTCAGGAAAGTTTTTGCTCGTGATATCCTCGATCGGCGCTTTGGAGAATTTCTCTTTTTGGTCGGGACTCAGGGCGCTGTTCTCATCGGCTTTCCCTTTGTCTCCCCCAAGCTTGGAACCTGGCGATGATTTGCCGGTAAGGCCAGGCAGGCCCGGCGGCGGTGGCGGCGGCGGAAAATTGTCATCCAAGTCATCTTGCGCGACGCTCACGGATGAACCGGCCGTAAAGCTCAGGACCAGACTGGCGGTCATGATCAGTCGGAGAATGCGAGGTGCTGAAAGCACCGACTTGGTCTGCGGAGGTGCTGAAAGCACCGACTTGGAATTCGCTGATCTTCCTTGATTTTTCATCGGGCCTTCCTTTTGCCGTCAGTTACCGTGGGCAGCAGAGCCAAGTCGGTGCCTTCGGCACCTCCGCAGACGCCGCCACGGGTGTTGTCGTGTGTGGCGGAGCCGCCACGAGTATCACTTCACGTTATATTCCTGCTCCATATCATGACCGTCGCGTGACATGCCGACCTTAATGGTGGGCGAGTTCTTCAAAGCATTGTAGAGTTCCATGGCTTTCGCCGGACTGTCCACCTTTTCGCCGTTCACCGTGCGAAGGACGTCTCCCGCTTGCATTCCCAGTTGCACAAAAACGCTGTTGGGTTGTATCGCGATAAAGCGGTATCCATCAATTTCACCTTGTGAATTGTGAACCGGTTGCATCGCCGCCTGCTGCAGCAGCGAAGCCATATCGGCGGTGTATTTCAAGACATCGGCTCGATTGATTTCAAACTTGCCGGGCGCCGGCTGGCGCACGACTGAAGATCCCACCGTTGGCACCACCGATTTGCTCGTTTGAAAACTCAGTTTTGAAAGGGACTTCATTTCAATAAATTCAAGGCGATTGTTGTTGAGATTGCGAATGATGGCCCGATTCCGCTCCACCTTAATCAGTTTGGCCATCCCTTCAATTTCCTTGCCGACGCGGATCGCGATGGTCGTGTTCTTCGGCTTGACTTCGATGGTGGCAATGGATTTTTCCGGATTGGAGTGGACCAGCGTACCAATCAAATTGAGCGGTAAGTTGGAAGGAATGGGAATCTCCTCGCCTCCCTTTGTGGTCTCTTGATCCTTGGAAACCAAGGCTGGCGGAATTTTTCCGTCCGCCGCGAAGATGTTTTTGTCCAGAATCGGCTTGTAGAGGCTCGAATCAATCACATTGGGCGCGGCCACGTGTTGGGGGCGCGGCGGTGGAGCCTCCGTCGGGAGCATGAGATGACGGTACTTGATGATCACTAGATCGGCGGTCGAGTAAGCGAGCAGAACCACTATGGCCCAGGGATAAAACCGATCCCAGCCCAAGGGGGCACCCGCAAATCGGCGAGGTCGAAAGGCAGTTGAAGTGGAGGTCACCGCATCAACGGACATAGGTCCTTTCTTGGATCCTTTCTTGCCTTATTTTTCGCACAGATATCAGCATATCATCAGCCATTCGTAGCGTGGGCGGCGGAGCCGCCACGGGTGTGGCTCGTCATCAGACTAACAAATGATCTTGTGAGCTGGCAGAAAAAAAGTCGGCCTTTGACCCGGTCCGGGGTCGGGGAAGTCTTTCGCGGCGTCGTGCGTATGGTCTTTGGTCGAGAAAAAATACTGCACCCCCATTTCAAACTCCCGGCTGATTCTCACGGGCCATAATTGCAGTTGAAATTGGCTGAGCTCCCAGGCCAAGGGACTGGTCGCCATCATCCAGGGGAAAACACATCTGGTGAACGAGATCGTGGTGGGCTGCGCATAAGCTGCTTATGTTTTCAGGATTATTCCCTCCCCCTTGCGCGACTCCCACAATGTGGTGAAAGTGCAGCCATCTGTCGTTTTGGCAACGCTTTCCGGTGACCGGGTCGACAAATGTGCACCGTCCGCCATCTCTGGCGTGCACAGCATGCATTTCAGCCGCCGTGAATGGAACTCTCTTCTTCTTCTTCTTCTTCTTCTTCTTGCTTACGCGGCGGTCGGCGTCTGCTCCCAGCGCACTGCTTTCCCTATTGAGACTGATTTTCGTCATTTTTCTGCCCGTACAGAGTTCCGTGGTGGATTGCCCAGTGACAAATTGCTCGGCGCTGGATCGTTCCGAGCTCGATTGTTCCGAATCCGATCTCTTCGAGTCGGCTGGCTTCAAATCGGCCTCGTCTCTCATAGCTTTAGCCTGAGCCTGAGCTTTTGCACGAGCCTTTTCCTCCTGTCGTTTCTGGGCCCGCTGGGCCTTCATCACCGGATCGTTCTTTTCCAGATAAGCGCCAAGGGCATTTGACAACGTCTCGTTAAAATCAGCGGCCCGCCCAAGCTTTGATGAAAGCACTGACTGAGCCCGCTTGAGCATGGCTGACACTTCCGGTGAAATGCCACCCGTGGCGGCGCCGCCGCCCACGCTCGCAATTGAGCTTTTCCCACTTTTCAGACAGTGGCTTCAAGCTGTCATTGGCTTTGCTCCGGGGTCTGAGCTTTGCCACTTCCTTATCGATTTCACGCGAAGAATGACAGACGGCAAACTGCACCAGCACTTCGGCATTTTCCAACGATAGAACTGAAACCAAACGGGCCGCCTTGGAAACGGAAAGAGTTTGCCAATCAACGGCTTGAGCCAAAGGCCCACACTCCCGGCATTTTCTTGCAACTGCAATAAAGGCATAAGCATTGCCTTCACTTAAGCCCAGAGCTTGAACACTATAATTAAATAAGCTCGAGTACCCTAAGAGCCGGTGAATCTTACCAGTTTCAATGTCCATCAGCAGGTGAATAATTTCAGTCTCCTGAAGACGATGCCTGGCGCAAGCTTTGACGGCCTGTTCGTGGAGCTTAAGTTGGGCGGGGGAAAGTGGAGTGGGATAAACTTGGCTGGGAGAATTTTGGTTGGAAGAAAGATTGGCTCGTGACATTGAATGCACCTCCTAGTGAGAAGGATATATCACGGGTTTTTTCACACAGATTTCGCGGTGATCGAGTGTGATAGAAGAAACGCGATTGAAACTCTCGCAAACGGCCGCCAAGCAATTTTATTTGGATGACCCAAGTTTTTTGTCTCTCACCTTAAAGATCGTCGCACCCGAACGCCTCTTGGAGCGCGGAAAATCATGTCAAAGAAAATCGAAAAAATCTTCTATACAGCGATCATGTCCCAGCGATAGCAACAGGGAAAATGTCTCCTTAGAGGTTTTAAAAGTTCTCCTTTGAAAGCGATCACAGCACTGTACGCGCAAGATTCTGTACGGGCAGAGTTCTCTCGAGAACTCTCAAAAGTGCGTGCTCTTACCTCCAAAAGGGGACTTTTTCGCTGAAAACAGTAGAGTGTTTGTCCCTGTCCGACCGATGACTTGGCCGATGACTAACCGATCACTTGCCGGCCACTCGCTTACCGGCCACTTCCGGTGAACGAGCGTCCACTTCCGGTGGCTTGCCGGTCACTTGTTGACCGGCACCTTATACCGGCTACTTGTTGTAGCGGCTACTTGTTGAGATAGCGGAACCAAAGATCGAAGAGAAGATGCGTTTGTCCATCCAGCGTGGTGATCACGGATTTGTAACGGGCTTGGTTGCCGAAGCGATCCCGTTCGCCGTAGCTGGGGTCAAAGTGCAGGTCGATCGAAGTGATTCCTTGCGACCCTAAGGTTACGAGCTCCTCGGGCTGCGCCACTCCGTCGCCGTTCAGATCGGCCCACAGTCGCAATTCGTAGTAGATGGGGTCGTTCATATCAATGCGCCCTTTGGCCTTGGCGATTCGTGTTTTCCCGTCGGCCGACATTCCGTCATACTTGGCAAGAGCGTCGTAACCGTTGAGCGCCAGTTCACCGTCTGGACCCTTGGTGTTCTCACCGAACATTTCGTCAATGCCATCGACCCGCCCACTCTTGTTGGGAAGGACAATGAACTTATAGTTCGGATTGTGGTTCCACGAAATTCGCTTGGGCGAGCGGTCGACGTTTTCGGGTGATTCTCCGAGGATGTCAAAGAGGATTCCTCGCGACGGAGGGGTCAGCAGCAGGTGCTCATTCGGCACGGGAGTCGTGGGCAGGTGGACCATCAAGGGCGAAGCCATAAGGTCGCACTTGATCGAGGTGAATTGATGCATGTTCATGGGGTTCACATCCGCGATGAAATCGATCTGCTGGTCCAGCAAGTGCCATGTTCCCATTTTTTCGATCAACTGGCCGAAGGGTGCGATGTGGACGGCGATCAAGGTGGTGGCCGGCGTCCTCGCGGCGTCCCGGACGTTCATATAGTAGAATCCATCGGCGATATTCGGACAGTTGTCGGCGAGGATCTGGCTGGGGAAAGCCTTGTTTTGCAGGATGTACTGACTCAATGTCGAACTTTGAAAACTGCAAGCGTCATGTAAATTGCGATCCATCAGATCCACTTGCACAGTCGCGGCAGTGGCCAAGTTGCCCCACATCGCGGATCTTATGGTTGAGCAAACGTAGGCGACCGGGAAATTGGGATTGTCACTCGGCGGAGTGACCACAGCCACAGTGGGCGGCGCGGTGGCGCAATTGCTACACGTGACAACGACAGTGCCGTTGGTCACCACCACGGTGCCGTTCGTGGCGATCGTTCCGCCAGATCCAA